>DASUIK010000110.1:0-3597 GCA_036279795.1 Burkholderiaceae bacterium
CTGCCCGGCATTGCCAGCGGCGAGGTGTGGTGGAGCCAGGGCTACAGCGAGCCCGGTTCGGGTTCCGACCTGGCCTCCGTCAAGACCCGCGCCGAACGCCAGGGCAACACCTACCTGGTCAATGGCCAGAAGACCTGGACCACCCTCGGCCAGTACGGCGAGTGGATCTTCTGCCTGGTGCGCACCAGCACCGAAGGCAAGCCGCAGACCGGCATCAGCTTCCTGCTGATCGACATGAAATCGCCTGGTGTCACGGTGCGCCCCATCAAGCTGCTGGATGGCGAGTGCGAGGTCAATGAGGTCTTCTTCGACAACGTGGTCGTGCCGGCGGAGAACCTGATCGGCGAAGAGAACAAGGGCTGGACCTACGCCAAACACCTGCTCAGCCACGAGCGCACCAACATCGCCGACGTCAACCGCGCCAAACGCGAACTGGAGCGCTTGAAGCGCATCGCCAAGACCGAGGGTGTGTGGGACGACACGCGTTTCCGCGACGAGATCGCCAAGCTCGAAGTGGACGTGGTGGCGCTGGAGATGCTGGTGTTGCGGGTACTCTCGGCCGAAAAATCGGGCAAGAACTCGCTGGATATCGCGGGCCTGCTCAAGATCAAAGGCAGCGAAATCCAGCAGCGCTACAGCGAACTCATGATGCTGGCGGCCGGCCCTTACAGCCTGCCCTTCATCGAAGAGGCCATGGAAGCCGGCTGGCAGGGCGACTTCCCTGGTGGCAGCTGGGCCAACGCGCCGCTGGCGTCCACCTACTTCAACATGCGCAAGACCACCATCTACGGTGGTTCGAACGAAGTGCAGCGCAACATCGTTGCTCAAACCGTTTTGGGCTGATCAGGAGACACGACATGGATTTCGATTTTTCCGACGATCAGCAGCAACTGCGCGACGCCGTCGCCAAGTGGGTGGAAAAAGGCTACGGTTTTGAACGCCGCCGCGCCATCACCGCCGCCGGTGGTTTCTCGCGCGAGGCCTACAACGAACTGGCCGAGCTGGGCCTCGCCGGGCTCTACGTGTCCGAAGACGACGGGGGCTTGAACATGGGCCCCGTGGAAGCCATGGTGGTCATGGAGCAACTGGGCCGGGGCATGGTGCTGGAGCCCTTGGCGCACACCTTGGTCTGCAGTGGTGTCATCAGCGCCTATGGCAATGCCGACGTGAAAGCTGCCTGGCTGCCCGGCATCGCCAGCGGTGAGAAGCTGGTGGTGTTGGCGTACCAGGAGCGCCGCGCCCGTTACCGCAGCGATGTCTGCGACACCGTGGCCACGGCCGCTGGCTCTGGCTGGACGCTCAGCGGCACCAAAAACGTGGTGCCCGCCGGTGACCAGGCCGACGCTTTTGTGGTACCGGCCATGGCCAACGGCCAACTGGCGCTGTTTGTGGTGGAGCGCGCTGCGGCGGGCGTGGCCACGCGTGGCTACCTCACGCAGGATGGTGGCCGCGCAGCCGATGTGACGCTGGCCAACAGCCCGGCCACGCTCATCACCACCGACGGCCAGACCGCCCTGGAGCACGGCATCGACATCGGCATCGCCGCCCTGTGCGCCGAGGCCGTGGGTGTGATGGACCAGACCCTGGCCATCACCGTCGACTACATGAGCACGCGCAAGCAGTTCGGCGTGGCCATTGCCACCTTCCAGGCCCTGCGCCACCGCGTGGCCGACATGAAGATGCAGCTCGAACTGGCCCGGTCCATGAGTTACTACGCCAGCCTCAAGCTCAACGCGCCGGCCGACGAACGCCGCCGCGCCATGGCGCGCGCCAAGTACCAGCTCGGCACCAGCATGCGTTTTGTGGGACAGCAGGCGGTGCAGCTGCACGGCGGCATCGGCGTGACCGACGAGTACATCGTCAGCCACTGCTTCAAGAAGTTGACCCAGCTCGAAATCACCTGGGGCGACACGCTGCACCAGCTGGGTGAGGTGTCGGCTCGGATGCAGGACACGGCGGGGGTGTTTGCCTGAGTCCGACCTCAAAGCCAGGCGTGGAACATAAATTGACAATATTTATGAATTAAAGCCGCCGATCCAATCAAAAATATCAGCTCCGTCGTCCGGTTAGGCGATGGGGCTTTTTTACTTCGATAACGACATTCAGGGAGTGGATGATGGCTTTTCAATTGCGTACGCTGGCGCTTGGTCTGGCGGTGAGCAGTGCGGTTCTCTTGGCCGCTTGTGGCGGCGGTTCGGACAGTACCGACAACACCAACACGGGTGACAACACCGAAAACACGGATAGCAACACCAACACGGGGGGCAACACAGGCACGGGCGGAAACACCCCGACGGAGGCCTATGACAAATATGTCGGGCTTCTCAAGTCCAATTGCCATCGCCATGCCGAGGTGCAGAACAACGGAGCGCCTGCCTATACGATTGAAACGCGCTCAATCAAAGTGGGTCTGCCTAACCTGGGTATCGTTGAATTCAAGACCGAGCTATTCGGATCGACCGATAGCAACTGCGCAGGACCCGTGCTTGCAACTCATACAGAAGGGGGCAACGTTGAGTTTGGCTCTAACGTGTCCATTGTTGGTCAGGCCGGTACGGTCAATGCCGACAAAGTTTCATGGACGCGCCCTGCATACGGCGGGCTGGTATCTGGTGGCCAAATTACCATCAATCAGTTGGTTTACCCGGGTAACTTCTTTGGGCGATCAGTGTTGGAAAAAAACCTGCTCAGTGTCAATTCCGACGGCTCCCGCATTTTGGTCGGTAACGTTGCCGGAACGCTTGACGCCGAAGGTTTCCCGACCAGCTTGAGCGACGATATGTACTTTACTCGGCGATAAAGCAGGTCGAGGACATTCACAACCTGGGAAACACCTCTTTGGCCGCCGCCACCGTCGCTGCCACATCGGCCGCGGTGTGGGCGGCGCTAACGAAGCCTGCTTCGTAGAGTGCGGGGGCGAAGTAGACGCCTCGGTCCAACATGCCGTGGAAGAAGCGGTTGAAGCGCGGGCCGTCGGTTTTCATCACGGCGGCGTAGTTCTGCGGCAGATGGTCCAGCAGGAAGAAGCCGAACATGCCGCCCTGGCTGTCGCCACGGAACGGCACGCCGGCCTCGTGGGCGGCGGCGGTCAGGCCCGCCACCAGCGACTGGGTGCGGGCCGACAAGGCCTCGAAGAAGCCGGGCTTGCGGATTTCCTTCAACGTGGCCAGGCCACATGCGGTGGCCACCGGGTTGCCGCTCAGGGTGCCGGCCTGGTACACGCCGCCCAGCGGGGCCAGGTGTTCCATCACCGCGCGCTTGGCGCCAAAGGCGGCCAGTGGCATGCCCCCGCCGATGACCTTGCCCATCACCGTCATGTCGGGCTCGAAGCCCGGGATGAGCTGGGCGTAGACGCTTTGCGCGCTGCCGAGCGCGACGCGGAAGCCGGTCATCACCTCGTCAAACGCCAGCAGGGCACCGTGTTGGGTGCACAGCTCGCGGCAGCGCTTCATGAAGGGCACGCTGGCGCGCACAAAGTTCATGTTGCCGGCGATGGGCTCGATCATCAGGCAGGCGATGTCGGCGCCGTGTTGGGCGAAGGCGGCTTCGAGCTGCTCGACGTTGTTGTACTCCAGCACCAGGGTGTGCTGCACCACC
>DASUIK010000111.1:0-8381 GCA_036279795.1 Burkholderiaceae bacterium
GGCTGGCGATCATGTCGCCCAGGAATTCGTGGCTGGGCAGGTGGTCGAGGATGAGGTCGTGATAGGCCAGTTCGTCCACGGTGCGCACACCGTGCACCAGGATGACCTGCTCGAACTTCTCGTAGGTTTCGGGGTCGCGCACGATGCTCATGAAGGGCGCGAGGCCGGTGCCGGTGGACAGCAGGTACAGGCGCTTGCCGGGCAGCAGGTAGTCCACCACCAGGGTGCCGGTGGGCTTGCGCCCCACGATGATGGTGTCCCCCACCTGGATGTGCTGCAGGCGCGAGGTCAGCGGCCCTTCCTCGACCTTGATGCTGAGGAACTCCAGGTGGTCCTCGTAGTTGGGCGACGCGATGCTGTACGCGCGCAGCAAGGGCTTGTCGTTGACGCGCAGGCCGATCATGGTGAAGTGCCCGTTGTTGAAGCGCAGGGCGGCGTCGCGGGTGGTGGTGAAGCTGAACAGGCGGTCGGTCCAGTGCTGGACACTGAGCACGCGTTCTTCGATGAATGCACTCATGGTGGTTCCTAAGGCGAAGGGTCAGTCTTTTAAGGTGGCGAATTTGTGGGTCCGGTCTTTCCACGCTTCTGCGTCGGGCAGCGGCGGTTTGCGTTTGCTGATCACCGGCCAGCCGGGTGCGCGCTCGGCGTTGATGGCGATGAAGTGCCGCTGATCGGCGGGCAGGTCTTCTTCGGCATAGATCGCATTGACGGGGCACTCGGGGATGCAGACCGCACAGTCTATGCATTCATCCGGGTCGATCACCAGGAAGTTCGGTCCTTCCTTGAAGCAATCCACCGGGCACACATCCACGCAATCGGTGTACTTGCAGCGTACACAGGCATCGGTCACGACATGGGTCATTGGAACTCCTGGGGTGGCGGATGGTGGCCGCCGTTTATTGGCACAGACATTGCATGATGAAAACCAGTTTAGGGTTTACTCCATGGACAGTAAGTAAAGACTACATGAAAATGAATTTCAGTTGATGTAGGGTTTACTCCATGTTCATGTAGAAGATGCTACATTAAATTGCCGAAGCGTTCAAGAAGAACGCGGTTTTCAAGGTAAGCCACCACATGACTGAGCACACCAGAACAGACGGACTGCCGGGGATGGATGAGCCCCAGGTGTTGGAGCGCGCCCGTCCGCGCAGCGAACGCATGGCCGACACCAAGATCGAGTGCAATGCCTGCCCGGTCTTGTGCCAGATCACGAACGGCCGCACCGGTGCGTGCGACCGTTACGCCAATCAGGACGGCGTGCTGATCCGCGTCGATCCGGTGGTGCTGTTGCGCAAGACGCTGGACGACGGCGGTGCCAAGCTGGTGCAGTTTTCCGGGCGTGTGGTGCAAAACGGTGCGCCCGATGCACAGGACGTGTCCGAGGCGCCCGACTGGAATGGTGACCTGCTGCTGGCCGACGAGGTGTTCGTGACGGGGGTGGGCTCCTCCACCACCTACCCGGATTACAAGCCTGCACCGTTCATTGTCAGCTCCAAGGCGCAAGGGGTGGACATGGTGACCGTGGTCACCGAAGGCATCTTCAGCTACTGCAGCTTCAAGGTGAAGATCGACACCGACCGCTACCTGGGCCCCGAGCAAGCCAATGTGCGCTGCAAGGGTGAGGTGGTGGGGCACGTCACCACGGCGGAGTACGGCTCGCAAATGTTGTCGCTGGGCGGCGTGCACCACCTCACCGGTGGCAGTAAAAAAGAAGGCCGGGTCACGGTGGACATGATGGCCGCGCTGGGCAACAAGAAGGCGGTGGAGCTGACCATCGACGGTGGTGCCCAGATCGTGATTCAGGCTGGCAAGGCGCCCATCGTCAATGGTGTGGAGGAGCAGCGCATGCGCGTGGGCTGTGGCTCGGCCACGGTGGGCATCTTCGCCAAGCAGCTGTACGGCAAGGTGGACGAGGTGGTGGTGGTGGACGACCACATCACCGGCGTGTTGACCGAGCACCAGGCGGGCCGTTGCCTGGACATGCGGCCCTCGGGCATCGCCATGCGCGGGCGCAAGTCCACCCCCGGCCGCTACTTCCAAGTGGCCAACCCCGGCACCGGCTGGGGTGGTACCTCCATCTCGGACCCGATGGAAGTGATCGAGGGTTGGGATGCCGACGTGGCTTGGCCCGGCCTGCGTCTGCTCATGACATCGACCACCGGCGAACACGCTGCCTGGTACGTACTGGACGACCAGCTGGTGCCGCGCGAACAGCCCATGCCCGAAGCGGTGCAGGCCGTGGTGGACCGCATTGGCGAGAACTGCGAACCTTCCATGACCACGGTGTTGTTCCTGGCGGGCGCTGGCGGCAGCCTGCGGGCAGGCGCCACCGAAAACCCGGTGCTGCTCACCCGCAGCATCAAGGAAGCGCTGGTCAACGTGACCTGTGGTGGCGCACCGGCCTACGTGTGGCCGGGCGGTGGCATCACCGTCATGCTGGATGTGATGCGCATGCCCGACAACAGCTTTGGCACCGTGCCCACGCCGGCCATCATCGCCCCCATTGAATTCAGCATGCGTCTGGATCACTATGCGGCACTGGGTGGCCACGTGGACGAGGTGCGCAGTCTGGAGGACGTATTGCGCACCGGTGCCTGGCACAACGACGGCGCGCCCACGCGCCGGCAGTGGGTGCTCAACCACACCACCAACCCCTGGCCCCTGGGCCAGAAACCGCAGATCGGGTGAACATGTTGGCGCAATGTCGGTCGCTCGGTGACGGGCGGCTCCACTTCCAGCACGGGCCGATGGACATCGTCCTCGGTGCCGAGGGCGATGCCGCTGCGGTGCGGCAGGCGCACGCTCAGGCCTGGGAGCGCTTCCGTGGCCTGCTGCAGGAGCTGGTGAACGAGCTGCCTGCGCTGCGCGCGCCGGTGGGTGGCGTCTGCACCCTGCGCGGCGCGGTGGCGCGCCGCATGTGGGCGGCGGCCGAGGTGCACCGCCCGGCGTTCGTCACGCCCATGGTGGCCGTGGCGGGCGCCGTGGCGCAGGAGTTGCTGCTGGCCTACGACCGGCCGGGCGTCACCCGCGCCTGGGTCAACAACGGTGGCGATATCGCGCTGCACCTCACACCGGGAACGGCGTTCCGCATTGGCCTGTATGCACAGATCGAGCGACTGGCGCAGCTGGACGCGTCCGGAGGCTTGCAGGTGGATGGCGCCTTTGAAGTGGCGCACGGCAGTGCGGTGCGTGGCGTGGCCACCAGCGGTTGGCGCGGGCGCAGCTTCTCGCTCGGCATTGCCGACAGCGTGACGGTGCTGGCCGCCACGGCCGCCGAGGCCGATGCCGCAGCCTCCCTGATCGGCAACGCCGTCAACGTTGATGCCCCGGGCATCGTGCGGGTGCCGGCCATGCATCTGAAGGACGACAGCGACCTGGGCGACATCCCCGTCACGCTGGACGTGCCGGAACTCACCCCCTGGCAGGTGGCCGAGGCGCTGAAGGCGGGCCGCGAACACGCCCTGGCCTTGCGTGCCGCCGGCCACATCCAGGCCTGCTTCATCACTTGCCAAGGCTGGACCCTGTCCACCGAAAACAGCGGCACGGTGCCGCTGTCCCTCAACACCTTGCACGATAAAAGTGCCTCGGGCCAAGGCGCCCGCGCGCTGGAGCTTCAGCCATGATCGAGATCCGAAGAACCCACACCCACGTCGAAGACATCTTTCACGAATTCGGTCCCGTGGCGGCGCAGCCGCTGCGCCGAGGCTTCATCGCCGCTGTGCTCACCAACCCGTTCGCGGGGCGTTATGAGGCGGACATCCTGCCCATGATGGAGGCGCTCAACGCCGTGGGCACCCAGATGGCTCACCAGTTGCTGCAGGCCATGGCGGTGCAGCGCGAGCAGATCGAAAGCTACGGCAAGGGTGCCATCGTCGGTGCCGCTGGCGAGCTGGAGCACGGTGCGCTGTGGCATGTGCCCGGTGGGTACGCCATGCGCGAACTGCTGGGCTGGGGCGGCGACCGCGCGGCCTACATGGCCGGCAAGGCCGAAGAAAAAACCGGGCAGCCGGGCAACGCCTTGTCCATCGTGCCCTCCACCAAAAAGGTGGGTCCGCCCGGCTGCACCCTGGATGTCCCCCTGACCCACATCAACGCCAGCTATGTGCGCAGCCACTTCGACGCCATCGAGGCGCGGGTGCCCGGCGCGCCGCTGCCCGACGAGGTGGTTTATGTGCTCGCCATGGCCACCGGGCCACGTGTGCACGCCCGGGTGGGTGGGCTCAAGGCCGCCGATATCGCCAAATGGGACGGCCTGCGCTGACGCAGGCCACGGATCAATTGTTTTCACGAGGAAAACCATGACAGCCAAGATCAGAAAACTGCTCGTCCAGGTGGATGAGACCCGCATTGAAATGGGCCAGGCCATCAACCCGCCCACCCGCCGCGCCGTGGCCATGGCCGTGATCGAGAACCCCTATGCGGGCCGCTATGAGCAGAACCTCGACGCGCTGATCGCCATTGGCGAAGAGCTGGGTGCGTTGCTGGGCGAGAAGTGTGTGGCGGCGTTGGGCATCAACCCGGCCCAGGCTGAAAGTTATGGCAAGGCCGCCATCGTCGGTGAGGCTGGCGAGTTGGAGCATGCCGCCGCCATCCTGCATCCCAAGCTGGGCGCGCCGCTGCGCAAAGCCGTAGAGAAGGGCGCCGCGCTGGTGCCGTCGAGCAAAAAGCGCGGTGGCCTGGGCACCGCCATCGACGTGCCACTGGGCCACAAGGACGCGGCCTTTGTGCGCAGCCACTTCGACGCGATCGAGGCGCGCGTGAGCGACGCACCGCGCGCCAACGAAATTGTGGTGGCGGTGGCCGTGACCGACAGCGGGCGCCCGCTGCCACGCATTGGTGGTCTGCAGGTCAGCGAAATCAAAGGTGAAGACGGTTTGAGGTGAAGGCCCTGGCCTGATGGAAACGCGACGGTAACGCGCGAGTGAAGTGTGAGTGTGAGTGTGAGTGCATGAGTGAACTAACCCCCCTGAAAGGAAACGTCATGTTG
This sequence comes from Burkholderiaceae bacterium, assembly GCA_036279795.1. GTDB lineage: Bacteria > Pseudomonadota > Gammaproteobacteria > Burkholderiales > Burkholderiaceae_C > Hydrogenophaga. Next base: position 4,991 of record DASUIK010000111.1, read on the forward strand.
AAATGGAACCGTGTGGGCATGCTGCGCCCCCTGATGGCCGGTGTGGCTGGCTTGGTGATGACCTTGGGCGCACAGGCCCAAAGCGTGCTCAAGATCGGGGAGATCAACAGCTACAAGGCCCAGCCCGCTTTCCTGGAGCCCTACAAGAAGGGCATGCAGCTGGCGGTGGACGAGGTCAACGCCAGCGGTGGCGTGTTGGGCCGCAAGATCGAGCTGATCACCCGCGACGACAACGCCAACCCCGGTGACGCCGTGCGCGCTGCCGAAGAGCTGATGGCCCGCGAACGGGTGGACGTGCTGATGGGCTCATTCCTGTCGCACATCGGCCTGGCGCTGACCGACTTCGCCAAACAGAAGAAGACCTTCTTCCTGGCTGGCGAGCCGCTGACCGACAAGATCGTGTGGGACAACGGCAACCGCTACACCTTCCGCCTGCGCACCTCCACCTACATGCAGGTGGCCATGCTCATGCCCGACGTGACGGCCATGAAGAAAAAGCGCTGGGCCATCGTGTACCCCAACTACGAATACGGCCAGTCGGCCGCCGCCAGCTTCAAGAAGCTGCTCAAGGCCGCGCAGCCCGACGTCGAGTTCGTCGCCGAGCAGGCGCCACCGCTGGGCAAGGTCGATGCCGGCAGCGTGGTGCAGGCCCTGGCTGACGCCAAGCCGGATGCCATCTTCAACGTGCTGTTCGGTGCCGACCTGGCCAAGTTCGTGCGCGAAGGCAACACCCGTGGCCTGTTCAAGGGCATCGAAGTGGCCAGCCTGTTGACCGGCGAACCCGAGTACCTCGACCCCCTCAAGGACGAAGCGCCCGATGGCTGGGTCGTGACCGGCTACCCCTGGTACGCCATCAAGACGCCTGAGCACGAGGCCTTCCGCAGCGCCTACGAGGCCAAGTTCAAGGAATACCCGCGCCTGGGTTCGGTGGTGGGCTACGCCTCCATCAAGTCCATCGTCGAAGGGGTGAAGAAAGCCGGCTCGACCGACACCGAAAAGATGGTGGCGGCCTTCCGTGGCCTGAATGTGTCCACGCCTTTTGGTCCCATCGTGTACCGCGCTGAAGACCACCAGTCGACCATGGGTGCCTACGTGGGTCGCACCAAGAACGAAGGTGGCAAGGGCGTGATGGTGAATTCGCGCTACATGGACGGCGCCAAGTTCCTGCCCTCGGCCGACGAGGTTAAGAAGATGCGTCCTGCCGACTGAGCACGCATGAACAGAATGAGGCGCTGTATGTCTGACCTTTTGCAATCCACAGAGGTGGTATGAACTTCTCGGGCTTTGTTGTCCAGTTGCTCAATGGCCTGGCCGGCGCTTCGTCGCTGTTTCTGGTCGCGGCGGGCTTGTCACTGATTTTTGGTGTCACCCGCATCGTGAACTTCGCACACGGCTCCTTCTACATGGTGGGGGTCTATGTGGCTTATGCGCTGGTGTCGCGCTTGGAATGGCTGGGCTTCTGGTTCGCCGTTCCGATCGCCGCCATCAGCGTGGGCCTGATCGGGGTGGTGGTGGAGATGACGCTGTTGCGCCGCATCTACCGTGCCCCCGAGCTGTTCCAGCTGCTCGCCACATTCGCCTTGGTGCTGGTCATCAAGGACGCGGTGTTGTGGCTGGCCGGCCCTGAAGAACTGCTGGGCCCACGGGCGCCCGGCATGACCGGCTCCATCGCCATCCTGGGGCGGCAGTTCCCGGTCTACGACCTGTTCCTCATCGTGGTCGGCCCCATCGTGCTGGGCCTGCTGTGGATGCTGCTGACGCGCACCCGCTGGGGCACGCTGGTGCGCGCCGCCACACAAGACCGCGAAATGGTGGGCGCTCTGGGCGTGAACCAGGCCTGGTTGTTCACGGCGGTCTTCGCCCTGGGCGCCATGCTGGCCGGCTTGGGCGGCGCTCTGCAGCTGCCGCGCGAACCCGCCAACCTGGAAATGGACCTGCACATCATCGGCTCCGCCTTTGTGGTCGTGGTGGTGGGCGGCATGGGGTCCATCCCCGGTGCCTTCGTGGCCGCGTTGCTCATTTCCGAGATCAAGGCCGTGTGCATCTGGCTGGGCCTGGTCAACGTGTTTGGTCTGGAGGTCTCGTTCTCCAAGCTCACCCTGGTGGCCGAGTTTGTGGTGATGGCCATCGTGCTGGTGGTGCGCCCCTGGGGCCTGATGGGCAAGCAGCAAGCCGCTTCCCGCGCCATGGGCGAGGCCGAAATGCCGATCCGACCGGCCGACAAGCTGTTCCTCACCGGTGTGGCTGTCTTGGCGCTGGCCTTGATGGTGCTGCCTCCCATGAGCGCTGGCTCGCCCTACGTGGTGGTGCTGGTGATCGACCTCATGATCGCGGCCCTGTTCGCGGCCAGCCTGCACTTCATCATGGGGCCGGCGGGCATGCACTCATTCGGCCACGCGGCCTACTTCGGTCTGGGGGCCTACGCCGCCGCGCTGGTGGTGCGCAAGCTGGGCCTGTCCATGGAGATGGCCATGGTGATGGCGCCGCTGGTGGCCGCCATCGGCGCGCTCATCGTCGGCTGGTTCAGCGTGCGGCTGTCCGGCGTCTACCTGGCCATGTTGACCCTGGCCTTCGCCCAGATCGTGTGGGCGGGTGTGTACCAGTGGGACGACTTCACCGGTGGCAGCAACGGCATGACGGGTGTGTGGCCGTCCGAGTGGCTGTCCGACAAGACCGCCTACTACTACCTCACCCTGGTGCTGGTGCTGGCCTCGCTGTGGGCGCTGCGGCGCATGCTGTTCTCGCCGTTTGGCTATGCCTTGCGGGCCGGGCGCGACTCCTTCCTGCGCGCCGACGCCATCGGCATGGACGTCAAGGCCATGCAGTGGGCAGCGTTCGTGATCGCGGGGGCCTTTGCGGGCATCGCCGGGGCGCTGTTTGCCTTCTCCAAGGGCAGCATCTCGCCCGAGGCGCTGAACGTGAGCCGCTCGGTGGATGGCCTGGTGATGGTGCTGCTGGGCGGCATACAGACCCTGGCCGGCCCGGTGGTGGGCGCGGTCAGCTACACCTGGCTGCACGACGTCATGGCGCGCAGCACCGAATACTGGCGTGCCCTGCTGGGCGCGGTGATCCTGATCCTGGTGCTGCTGTTCCCGCAGGGCATAGCCGGCTTCTTCCGGCAGCTGCTGGACCTGCGCCGCGCACAAACGGAGGTGGCGCGATGAGCCTGCTGAAAGTCGAGAACCTGGGCAAGTCCTTCGGTGGCGTGAAAGCCGTCGATGGCATCAACTTCGAACTCAAGGCGGGCGAGCTGCTGGCCTTGATCGGACCCAACGGCGCCGGCAAGTCCACCACCTTCAACATGGTCAACGGCCAGCTCAAGGCCGACCGGGGCTCCATCCGCCTCGACGGCACGGAGCTGGTGGGCCTGCAGCCGCGCGACATCTGGCGC
>DASUIK010000112.1:0-5731 GCA_036279795.1 Burkholderiaceae bacterium
ACGCGCAGGTGTTGGCCTCGTTCCAGCGGTCGGTCCACCCTTTGGTGCTGACCCCAGGCGACAACGACTGGGCCGACTGCCACTTGCTGCAAGCACGCCAGTTCGATCCTTTGGAGCGGCTGGACACGCTGCGCACCAGATTCTTTCCACCCGGGCGCAGCCTGGGCCAGCGCACGATGCCTGTGGCCAGCCAAGCCACCCTGCCGGGTTTTGCGCGGTTCCGTGAGAACCAGACCTGGCGCACCCACGGCGTGGTGTTCGCCACCCTGCACACGGTGGGCAGCAACGACAACCGGGGCCGCAGCGAAGCCATGGACGCGGAACAAGCCAACCGCGAGCGGGCCAACCTGGCCTGGTTGAAACAGGCGTTTGCCGCCGCCAGAGCGCCAGGGACACTGGGGTTGGTACTTTTCACGCAAGCCAACGTGGGGTTTGAGTCCCACTGGAGCGAGAACCTCAAGTCGCGCTACGTGCGCAGCGCGGGCGGCACCGTGTCCGAGCCGTTGGACGGCAGCGCCTACGACCCGCTGATGAAGGCTTTGGCCGAGGAAATGACGTCTTTTGAGCGGCCCGTGTTGTTTGTGCATGGCGACACCCACCTGTTCCGTGTCAATCGTCCCCTTTTGAACCCCAAGACTGGCCGCTTTTTCGACAATTTCACCCGCCTGGAGGTGTTTGGCGACCCGGACGCACATTGGGTGCGGGTGACGGTCGATCCGGCCAAGCCAGGCTTGTTCACGATCGACGCCGAGACCGTGCCGGAAAACAAGGCCCATTGACCGGCGGTAGGCGCGACACAACTCAGAACGACGCTCTCACCCCCGAGCCTCTGTGGGTGAAACGCATCAAAACAGGCACTTCGGTGCTTGTTTTTTTACATCCATCCACATAATGCGCCATGGACAAGCTCAAGCAGCTCGAAACCCTGGTGTCTGTGGCCACCCGTGGCAGCCTGACGGCGGCGGCCCGTGCCGAAGGGGTGGCGCCGGCCATCATTGGGCGGCGGCTGGACGCGCTGGAGGAACGCCTGGGCGTGAAGCTGCTGGTGCGCACCACACGGCGCATCAGCCTCACGCACGAGGGCAGCGCTTTTCTGGAGGATTGCCAACGCCTGCTGGCCGATCTGGCCAGCGCCGAGGCCAGCGTGAGCGCTGGGGGCGTGAAGGCCAGCGGCCACCTGCGCATCACAGCGCCGGCCGGTTTTGGGCGGCGCCACGTGGCGCCGCTGGTGCCGCGCTTCCACGCCTTGCACCCAGAGGTGACGCTGTCACTCAACCTCAGCGACCGGGTGGTGGACATCGCCGCCGAAGGCTACGACTGCGCGGTGCGGGTGGGCGATCTGCCCGACTCGGCGCTGGTGAGCGTGCGCCTGGCCGACAACCGCCGCCTGTGTGTGGCCACCCCCACCTACCTGCAGCGCCACGGCGTGCCACAACACCCGTCTGAGCTGGCGCGGTTTGCCTGCCTCACGCTCTCGTCTGACGCCTCCCAGACACGGGGCTGGGCCTTCATGGTGCCGCGCGAAGGAGGCACCAGCGAGCTGGTGCACATGCGCCCGGGCGGACCGCTGGACTGCTCGGACGGCCAGGTGCTGCACGAATGGTGTCTGGCCGGCCACGGCATTGCATGGCGCAGCACGTGGGAGGTGGAGGCCGACATCGCGGCCGGCCGGCTGCAGCCCGTGCTGGAAGATTTTGCCGCGCCGCCGAACGGCATTTACGCCGTCTTCCCGCAGCGCAAACATCTGGCCTTGCGGGTGCGGCTGTGGATCGACTTTTTGAAGCACCACTACGGCCAACCCGACTTCTGGCGCCAGCCCGCTGGCTGACGCCCCACACGCACGACCATGACCTCAGACGCCGCACCGAGCACCGCGCCCCTCCGGCTGGAATGGCTGGCCAACCCGCTGCGGCGCCCGGCAGCGCTGGGCCTGCGCATCGGCGCGCAATCCGCTGAGGCCTGGGCCACCCTGCTGACCGACCCGGCCTTGCGCGAACTCTGCGGCGCCCTGCCCTGTGGCTTGGCCCTCGACGCCGGCCTCACGCTCGACGAAGCCAGCCAGGCACTGGCTGCCGACGCGGGGCTGAAGGCGCTGAGCGAGGCCCAGGTGGTGCGGGCGCCCAATGAATTTCCCCCTCAGATCGAGGCAGACCACTGGGTGAGCGGCGCGTGGTACCTGCAAGCGCCCGCCAAAGCCGCCGCCGCACAGGCGGCATCGCGCGCCCGCGCCTTGCAACTGGTGCAACTGGTCAGCGCCGACGCCGACACCCACGAAATCGAAGCGGTGCTGCGCCAGGACGCCACCCTGTCCTACCACCTGCTGCGCGTGGTCAATTCCGTGGCCCTGGGCGGGCGGCGCGAAATCACCAGCTTCGCGCAGGCGATTCTGCTGCTCGGCCGCCAACAGCTGCGGCGCTGGTTGCACCTGATGCTGTTTGCCGCCCGCGACGACGACCCGCGCAGCCCCATGCTGGGCGCCCACGTGACCTTGCGCGCCCGCAGCATGGAGCTGCTGGCCGAGGCCCATGGCATGGACCGCGCCGCGCAGGAGCTGGCCTTCATGGCCGGCATGTTTTCACTGCTGGGCAACCTGTTTGGCCAGCCGCTGCCGCAGGTGCTCACCACGCTCACCTTGCCCGACGACCTGCGCAACGCGCTGCTGCAGCGCGAAGGCACGCTGGGCCAGCTGCTGAACGCGGTGGAGAGCGCCGAAGCCCCTGGTGACGGTCACGCGCTGGCTGCTTGGCTGGCCGCGTTGGGGGTGCCCACCGCGAGCTTCAACCACCTGCGCTTGCAAGCCGCGCTGTGGACCTTGCAAATGACACAGGGGCCCGCGCCATGACGGCCCCGCACGCCCTCGCCGACTGGCTGGCCCTGTGCCAACTCGCCCAGCAGAGCCAGGGGCAGGCGCAAGCCGATGCGCTGGCGCAGCTGGCGGCCGCGTTGACCGAAGCGCAACGGCAGTGGGAGGCGCAAACGCCCACGCTGCGCCTGGACACGCTGGGCTACATCACCGACTGGAACCTGGGCGCCGCCGAGCTGTTTGGCTACAGCGCCGAAGAGGTGCGCGGCCAGCACGTGCTGTTTCTCTACAAAGACGAAGGCGAGGCCCCGGCCGAGTTGTTCCTCTCGCAGGACAGCGCCTTGATGGAGGTGCAACGGCGCAAGAAATCGGGCGAGGTGTTCCGCGCGACCATGTCGCTGCAGATGCTGCGTGATGCCGACGGCGAACCCGAGGGCATGCTGGCGCAATTCAAGCCCCTGCCCGATGGCCTGAGCAACGACGAAAAGCTGCGCCTGTACCTGCGCATCATCGAAGACAGCAACCAAGGCGTGATGGTGTCGGACGCGCAGGAACGCATCGTTGTAGTGAACGCCGCCTTCACCCGCATCACCGGCTACACCGCCGCCGAGGCCCTGGGCAAAACGCCCGACCTGCTGCGCTCGGGCCGGCACGACTCCGCCTTCCGTGCCCAGGTGCGGCAAGCCATGAAAGGCCAACATCCGTGGAGCGGTGAAATTTTGGGGCGGCGCAAAAACGGCGAGGTGTTCCCGCAGTCGGTCTCCATCAGCGCCGTGCACGACGACAACGGCCAGGTGACCCACGCCTTCTCCATCTTTTCCGACATCAGCGCCCACAAGGAAACCGAGGCACAACTGCACCGCCTGGCCAACTTCGACAGCGTGACCGGCCTGCCCAACCGCTCGCTCCTGCAGCAACTGGTGGGCCAAGCGCTCACCGGCGTAGAACGTAACAAGAGCCACGGCGCGCTGCTGGTGGTGCACCTGCAGCGCGTGGCCATCCTGTACGACACGCTGGGCCACGATGCCTGCGACGCCTTGTTGCAGGAGGTCAGTCAGGGATTTCGCAAGATGCTGCGCGACCAGGACGTGCTGGCGCGCACCGGCAACGACAAGTTTGTGGTGGCCTTGCTCAACATCAACAAGCGCGAGCACGCGGCCATCGTGGCGCAGAAGCTGCTGTCCACCTTGGACCACAGTTTCAAGGTGCAGGGGCACGAGTTGCGACTCACCGCCAACATCGGTGTGTCGGTGTTCCCCGACGATGGTTTGGACACCGCCGTGCTGCTGCGTTTTGCCGAACTGGCCGCTGCGCGCGCCCGCGAAGTGGGCGACCAAAGCGAGGCCGGGGAGTGCCTGTTCTACAGCGCGGAGATGAACCAGCGCGCGAGCGCCCACTTCCGCATTGAAAGCGAATTGCGCCAGGCCGTGGCCCGTGAGGAGCTGCGCCTGTTCTACCAACCCAAGGTGAGCCTGCGCACAGGCCGCATCGCAGGTGCCGAAGCGCTGCTGCGCTGGAAACACCCGGAACAGGGGCTGCTGTCGCCCGCGCAGTTTGTGGCCGTGGCCGAAGAAACCCGCCTGATCCTGGAGCTGGGCGATTGGGTGCTCAACGAAGCCTGCCGCCAGCTGCGTGCCTGGGGCGATGCCGGCCTGCACATGCCGCCGGTGGCGGTCAACCTGTCGGCGCGGCAGGTGGACGAACGGCTGCCCGAACTGGTGGAAAGAACGCTCAATCGGCACCGGGTGCCACCGTCGCAGCTCAAGCTGGAGATCACCGAAAGCCTGGTCATGCGCAACCCTGAGATGGTGCTGCCGGTGCTCAACCAGCTGGTGGCCATGGGGCTGTCGATCGCGCTCGACGACTTTGGCACCGGCTACTCCAGCCTGGCCTACCTGAAGCGTTTCCCCATCACCACGCTGAAGATCGACCGCGCGTTTGTGATTGGCGTGCCCCACGAGGACAACGACTGCGCCATCGCCCAGGCCATCGTGACCATGGGCAAACAGCTGCGCCAGGAAATCGTGGCCGAGGGTGTGGAAAACCGCGAGCAGATGGCCTTTCTGCGCGACCTGGGCTGCGACCAGTTGCAAGGCTTCCTGTTCAGCAAGCCGCTGGAGGCAGATGAGTACGCGCGCTGGGTGGCGGACGACCGGCGGTTGTCGCTTCAGTAGAGGTCTGTGCGCCGGTGGGGCAGCGGCGATGTCAGCCGCGCCGCATGCAACGCCTGTGCACTCAAACGCACCAGACTCAAGGTGCCATCGCGGCCCGCCTGGGCCAGCACCTCGCCCAGCGGACCGACCACAGTGGTCAAGCCCCCGTAGTTGGTGTCACCCTCGCGCCCGCAAGCGTTCGCATAGGCAAGGTACACGCGGTTCTCGCAAGCGCGTGCTGGCACCAGCACAGTGGGCACCTCGTCGTGTTCGCGCATGTTGGCGGTGGGCACCAACACCGCATCGGCGCCCAACAAGGCGAGGTGGCGCACAGGCTCGGGGAATTCCACGTCGTAGCAAATCAGCAATCCCAGACGCCAACCCCGGAAACTGAACACCGTGGGCAGCGCCGGACCGGGCGTGAACTGGACGCGGTCGGCATCGCCAAACAAATGGGTCTTCGCGTACACGTTCAACAGCGCACCTTCGGCGTCCACAAACGCCACGGCGTTGTGGGGCCGGCCCGATGTGGCGCAGGGCCAACCGCAAACGATGGCAATGCCGTGGCGGCGCGCGGTGGCGGCCACCGCTTTCAGCAACGGGCCATCGGTGGGCTCGGCCAGGGCAGCAATGCAATCAGCCCCCAGCAGATAGCCGGTGAGCGACATCTCAGGGCACACCAACACGTCCGCGCCCTGGGCACGCGCCTGTGCCGCCGCGTCATCCAGCGCACGCAGCGCGGCGGGCACGTCGGCCGCGTAGGCGGTTTGCCACA
>DASUIK010000113.1:0-4630 GCA_036279795.1 Burkholderiaceae bacterium
TTCCGGTTGTTGCGCCTGCAACTTTCAGCAAGAAGCAGGCCAAGGGGCGTGCGTGAAGGCCTTGCACCTCCATATGAGTTCTCGCTATTTGCTAAGCACGAAGTATTGGTTCCCAAATCTATAAGAGCCCTGAACAATGGCTGCAACACACCATTCAGGCCCTCCAGGCCATCGCAAAGGAACCCACATGAGCACGCTGCGACTGGGCGACACCGCCCCCGACTTCACGCAGGCCTCCACCGCCGGCACCATCCGCTTCCACGAGTGGGCCGGCAACAGTTGGGTGGTGCTGTTCTCTCACCCCGCCGACTTTACCCCCGTGTGCACCACCGAACTGGGCAAAACGGCCGCACTGGCCAGCGAATTCGCACGGCGTGGCGTCAAGCCCATCGCGCTCAGCGTCGATCCGCTGGAGTCACACGGCGCGTGGGTGCAAGACATCAACGAGACGCAACACACCACGGTGAACTTCCCCATCCTGGCCGATGCGGACCGCCAGGTGGCCACGCTGTACGACATGATCCACCCCAACGCGTCGGCCACCGCCACGGTGCGCAGCGTGTTCATCATAGACCCCAAAAAGGTCATCCGCACCACCTTCACCTACCCGGCGAGCACGGGCCGCAACTTCGATGAAATCCTGCGCGTGATCGACTCGCTGCAGCTCACCGACAGCCACAAGGTGGCCACGCCGGCCAACTGGCAAGACGGCGACGACGTGGTCATCGTGCCCAGCCTGCAAGACCCGGCCGAACTGGCCCAGCGTTTCCCCAAAGGCTTCCAGGCGGTGCGCCCCTACCTGCGCGTGACGCCGCAGCCCAACCGCTGAACACCGAAAGCACACCGTGAGCCAAATCACCTACGTTGTCGTGCCCGGCTGGAAAGGTTCGGGCCCTGGCCACTGGCAAAGCCTGTGGGCACAACAGCTGGCGGGCGCGGTGCGTGTGGAGCAGGACGACTGGGCCACGCCCAACCGGCGCGACTGGGTGCAGCGCCTGGCCGACACCATCCTGGCCCAGCCTGGGCCGGTGGTGGTGGCCGCCCACAGCCTGGGCTGCATCACCACCGTGCACCTGCCGCCGGCCGTGCTGGCCCGCGTGGCCGGCGCCCTGCTGGTGGCCCCCGCCGACCCCGAACGCCGTGGCGTGCTGGCCGACTTCGCGCCCGTGCCCTACCAGCCCCTGCCGTTCCGCAGCGTGCTGGTGGCCAGCGACAACGACCCCTACTGCCCGGTGCGCCTGGCCGGCGCCTACGCGCGCGCCTGGGGCAGCGACTTTGTGCGCCTGCCCAACGCGGGGCACATCAACATCGAGTCGGGCCACGGCGACTGGCCTCTGGGCCTGGCGCTGCTGCAGTCACTTGTGCCCGCGCCCGCGCTGCGGCATCAGGCACGCGCTGAGCCGCTCGAACGGGCTGTCCATGGCCGTCACGTGGACGGCCGCGAAACCCAGCAGCAGGCCTTGCTCACCCGCGTGCCGCTCGTAGTAGCGTGACAGCGGGCGCACCAGCACGCCTTGCTCGCGCGCCTGGCGGGCCAGCAGCGTGTCGCTCTGCCCGGCCGGCAGCGACATCACCAGGTGCAGGCCGGCGTTGCTGTCGAAGGGGTGTAACCACTCGGGCCCCAGCTCACGCGTGATCAGCTCCACCAGCCGGGCGCGGCGCTGGCCGTAAATCAATCGCATGCGGCGGATGTGGGCGGCGTAGTGGCCGCTGTCGATGAACTCGGCCAGGGCCGCCTGCGTGAGCAGGTGGCCGCCCCGGTACAACTCCATCTGCGCCGCGCCAATGCGATCGACCAGCGCCGGTGGCAGCACCATGTAGGCGGTGCGCAGGCCCGGGTACAGCGTCTTGCTGAAGGTGCCCACGTAGATCACCGGCGCATCGGGCATGAGGCCTTGCAGCGAGGGAATGGGCTGGCCAGCGAATCGGAATTCGCTGTCGTAGTCGTCCTCCACCACCCAGAAGCCGTGGCGGCGTGCGGCCTCCAGCAGGGCCAGGCGGCGCGACAAGGCCATGATGGGCCCGAGCGGGTACTGGTGCGAGGGCGTGACGAAAGCCAGCTTGGGCACACGGCCCGGCGCGGGCTCCACCACCTGCATGCCGTCGGCGTCCACCGCGATGGCGTCCACCTGCAGCCCGTTCATGCGCAGGATGTTGCGCGTGCCCCAGTAGCCCGGGTCTTCCACCCAGGCGATGTCGCCGGCATCGGCCAGCATGCGCGAGAGCAGGTCCACCGCCTGGTGCACGCCCTCGGTGATGAGAATTTGCTCCGGCTCACACTGCACCGAGCGCACCTGCCGCAGGTACCGCGCCAGGCTGCGCTGCAAAGCGGGGTGGCCCCCGGCGGTGGCGTAGCTGCGCAGCGCGGGCGGGCCGCGCCGTGCGCACTGGGCGGTGATTTGCGCGAAACGCTGCTGCGGGAATTCGGTGACGTCGGGCACGCCGGGCAGGAAGGCGCCCCACTGCACGTCGGTGGCCGACACCCGGCCCAGCAAGGCCTCGCCGCGCGCCGAGACACCCGATGGCAGCGCAACGGGCTCGGGCGGTGGCGCAGGCGCACCCACTGCGGGCGACGTGGCGATGAAGCGGTCGGCCGACAGGTCGGCCACAAAACTGCCACTGCCGGTGCGCGACACCAGGCAGCCCTCGGCCGCCAGTTGGTCGTAGGCGTACAGCACGGTGTTGCGCGAGACGCCCAGCTCGCCCGCCAGATCGCGTGTGGGCGGCAGCCGGGTGTGGGCGGGCAACGTGCCGTCCAGGATGGCCTCACGCAGGCAGGCGCACAGCAGCCGGCTGGTGGGCTGGCGTTGTGTGGCGACGGCGCGGGCCAGGGCCAGGCGCTGCAGCAGCAGGTCTCCCACAAGTGATTGCAATTGGTTCTATGAAATTCGTGAATGTGGCTCTTTAGTTTAGAACCATTCGCAGCTGTAATGAACGCCTTGTTCCACCTTTTTCCCTGCACGACCATGAGCCAGACCAACCAGCAGATCGACCAACGCCGCCAAGCCGCTGCCCCCCGTGGCGTGGGCGTGATGTGTGACTTCTACGCCGACCGCGCCGAGAACGCCACCCTGTGGGACGTGGAAGGCCGCGCCTTCACCGACTTTGCCGCCGGCATCGCGGTGCTCAACACCGGCCACCGCCACCCCGCCGTGCTGGCCGCCATCCGCGCCCAGCTGGACCGCTTCACCCACACCGCCTACCAGATCGTGCCCTACGAAAGTGTGGTGTCGCTGGCCGAGCGCATCAACGCCCGCGCGCCCGTCGCCGGCCCGGCCAAAACGGCCTTCTTCACCACCGGCGCCGAAGCGGTGGAAAACGCGGTCAAGATCGCACGCCGCCACACCGGCCGCTCGGGCGTGATCGCCTTTGGCGGTGCCTTCCACGGCCGCACCATGATGGGCATGGCCCTGACCGGCAAGGTCGCGCCCTACAAGATCGGCTTCGGCCCCTTCCCGGGCGAGGTCTACCACCTGCCCTTCCCGAACGCAGTACACGGCATCACGGTGGACGACAGCCTGCACGCGCTGGAGCAACTGTTCAAGTGCGACATCGAAGCCACGCGCGTGGCGGCCATCATCATCGAGCCGGTGCAGGGCGAAGGCGGTTTCAACATCGCACCGACCGCGCTGATGGAAGGCCTGCGAGCCGTGTGCGACCGCCACGGCATCCTGCTCATCGCCGACGAGGTGCAAACCGGCTTTGGCCGCACCGGCAAGCTGTTTGCCATGGAGTACCACAGCGTGCGCGCCGACATCATCACCATGGCCAAGAGCCTGGCCGGTGGCATGCCGCTGTCGGCCGTGTGTGGCCGTGCCGAGGTGATGGACGCACCCGCCCCCGGTGGCCTGGGCGGCACCTACGCCGGCAACCCGCTGGCCGTGGCTGCGGCCCACGCGGTGATGGACGTGATCGACAGCGAAGGCCTGCTGGAGCGCTCGTTGCGCCTGGGCGCCCAGCTGCAGGGCGCGCTGACCGAGTGGCGCGAGAGCTGCCCCGCCATCAGCGACGTGCGTGGCCTGGGCTCCATGGTGGCGGTGGAATTTGCCGACCCCGCCAGCCGCGAACCCAGCGCTGCGCTGGCCACCCGCGTGCAGAAGGAAGCCCTGGCCCGTGGCCTGCTGCTGCTGACCTGCGGCACCTACGGCAACGTGATCCGTTTCCTCTACCCACTGACCATCCCCGACGCCCAGTTCAGCGCCGCCCTGGCCACCCTGCACGAGGCCCTGCGCGCCGCCACCTTCGACACCACCGCCGCCTGAACACCATGGACATGAAGACCGCTTCGCCGCTGGACTTGCTGCAAGACCCCAGCCTGCTCAAGACCGACGCGCTGATCAACGGCCAATGGGTGGCCGGGTCGGCCCGCTTTGACGTGCTCGACCCCGCCACCGGTTTGAAACTCGCCGATGTGGCCAACCTGGGCCCAGCCGACGCCGAAGCTGCCATTGCTGCGGCAGATTCGGCCTGGGCCGGTTGGAAGAACAAGACCGCCAAGGAGCGCAGCACCATCCTGCGCAAGTGGTACGACCTGCTCATGGCCAACCAGGACGACCTGGGCCGCCTCATGACCGCCGAGCAGGGCAAGCCCTTGCCTGAGGCCAAGGGCGAGGTCGCCTACGGCGCCTCC
>DASUIK010000114.1:0-3487 GCA_036279795.1 Burkholderiaceae bacterium
GGCCCGGCGCAGGAAGTCGCGGTCGGCATCGGCCTGTTCCAGAAAGTTCGCCAACTCGGCATCGCCACCGGCCGCCGACCCGCTGGTGGCCACAGCCTGCCAATGTTTGAGTTCCGCCTCGCGTTTGACCAACTCAAAACGTACGTCGATCTCGTGGATGCGGTCGTGGATGGTCTGCAACTTGGTGGCCTTGTCCACCACGTGCACTGGGGTCGTGACCTTGCCGCAGTCGTGCAGCAGGGCAGCGATGCGCAGCTCGTGAAAGTCCTTCTCCGTCATCCGCACCTCACTGAGCGGACCATTGGTGGTGTCGTTCACCGCTTCGGCCAACATCATCGTGAGCTCGGGCACACGCTGGCAGTGCCCGCCGGTGTAGGGGGACTTCTCGTCGATGGCGGCGTTGATCAGGCCAATGAAAGACTCGAACAGCGCCTCCAGCTGCGCCAGCAACTGCTGGTTGGTCAGGGCCACCGCCGCTTGCGAGGCCAGGGATTCGGCCAGGCGCTGGTCTGCGGGCGTGAAGGCCAGCACCTGGCCAGAAGCCGGATCGAGCGCGTTGAGCAACTGCAACACGCCGATCAGATCGCCCTCGTGGTTTTTCATGGGAACGGTCAGAAAGGACCGGGAGCGGTAACCCGTGCTCTCATCGAAACGCCGGGTGCCTGTGAAGTCGAAACCCTCGGCTACGTAAGCGTCAGACACATTGACGGTGCGCCCCGTGTTCGCGGCGTAGGCGGCCACCATGTGGTGATTCGGCGAGCCGTCGGGCAGGCGCAGGGGCAGGTCGTGGAACTTGCCCGTGATGGGCTGCCCACTCGCACCGCCCAAGGCAATGCCGAGCTTGTCGTTGTGCACGATCTCGAAACGCAGGGCTTGGTCGTCTGGCGTGAGCCGGTACAAGGTGCCACCTTCGGCGCGGGTGATGGCCTTGGCAGCGAGCAGAATGCGCTCCAGCAGCCGGTCGATGCGCCGCTCTTGCGACAGCGCCGTGCCCACGTCGTTGAGCTGCTCAAAACGCCGCAGCAAGGTGTCTGTGGTTTCCATCACAACGTGCCCCGTCTTTTTTGACCCAGAGAATTCACAATATTTGAAATCCTACGTCACACCGGTTCGGCGCATTAACATTGTGTCACCGTTCTCGGGAGCACCCATGCCCAAACCCAGCCGGCTGACCCCCCTGGCCTTGGCCACTTTTCTGAGCCTTTGCACCAGCACATGGGCACAGGACGCCGAAATCCTTCACCTGCAAGGCCCGGGCGATCGCCGGGCCACCGAAGCCCAAAGCTGGGAGGCAGCGCAAGCCCGCCAGCAAGTGGCACCCGGCGGTTTTGTGCGTACCCGCGAGTCGGCCCGCATGGCGCTGCTGTTGGCCGACCAGACACAGATCCGCCTCAACCAGAACACCGTGCTGCAGGTGAAGGCGGTGGCCAACCAAGGCAACACCACGCGCCTGTCGCTGGGCCAGGGCCGTGCCTGGGCCCAAACGCGCAACGTGGGCGCGGGCGGACCACTCACAGTGGAAACGCCCGCCGCCACCGCCGCCATACGCGGCACCGACTGGGAACTTGATGTGGCGCCAGATGGCCGCACCCAGCTCACCGTGTTGTCGGGCACCGTCACCTTGTCGAACGCGCTGGGCAGCCTGGACGTGGGCCGCAACGAGGCGGCCATCGCCGAAGTGGGCAAGGCGCCAGTGCGGCTGCAGCTGAGCAACCCGCGCGAGCGCGTGCAGTGGGTGCAGGCGCTGACCGCCCAGCCGCTGCGCCATATCGATGGCAGCGCCGTGCCTGCACCGCTGCAAAGCGCCTGGCAAGCCCTGCAGCGCGGCGACAGCGCGGCCGTGCAAGCGACACTGGGCACCGAGGCCAACGCCTGGGCCGACGTCTTGCGTGCGGCCGACCACACACAGGCCGGCCGCATGGCCCCAGCCAGAGAAGCCTTGCGCCGCGCGCTGCGGGACACACAAGCCCCCGCAGCCGCCCACCTGCTGCTGGCCGACCTGCAACTGGTGAGCGGCGAAGCCGACGCCGCCGGCAGCACGCTGGAGGCCGGCCTGGCCCGCCATCCCAGCGATCCCGACCTGCTGGCCATGCTTGCCAGAACACAGTTGCTCGCCGATCAGCTTGACCAAGCCCAAGCCACGCTGCAACGCCCACGCCGCAGCGACAGCGTCAGCCACTGGCTGGCCCAAGGCGATCTGGCGCGCCGCCAGGGCGCCGTCGCGGGCACCTTGAGCGCGTTTGAGCGCGCAACCCAAGCCGCCCCCGCCGACCCGCGTGGCTGGCAAGCATTGGGCAGCGCACAAGGCGAACGCGAGGACCTGGCGAAGGCGCGTGTGGCGCTGGCCAAAGCCTTGTCGCTGGACCGGCAAAGCCCCGGTGCCGTGGGTGAACTCGCCACGGTGGAGGCCCAGGCCAACCGCATCGCGTCAGCCGAACAACTGTTCCAAGAGGCGCTGCAAGCCAACCCCGGCGACTACGTGGCGCAGACCGGCCTGGGCCTGTTGCGCCTGAAACAAGGGCGCCCGGCGGAGGCCCTGGATGCCCTGCTTCGCGCCGGCGTGATGGAACCCCGCTACAGCCGCGCCGCCAGCTACACGGCGGTGGCCTATTACCAGCTCGGGCGCCACACCGATGCCCGCGCCGCCTTGCAACGCGCCATCGAACTCGATGACAAGGACCCGGTGCCGCACCTGCTGCTGGCGCAGATCCACACCGACCTGTTCGAGGCCGACGCAGCCGTGCAGGCCGCGCGCGCCGCCGTGGCCCGCCTGCCCTACCTCAAGTCGCTCAACCAGGTGGCCAACAACCAGCAAGGCAGCGCCAACTTCGGCGCGTCGCTGGCCTTCTTTGGCCTGGAAGACTGGGCACTGGAGCTGGCCCACCAAAGCGACTACCCCTACTGGGGCGGCAGCCACCTCTTCCTGGCCGACCGCTACGCGGGCGAGTTCAACAAAAACTCGCGGCTGTTCCAGGGCTTTCTCACCGACCCGCTGGCCTTTGGCGCCAGCCCAGGCTTCTCCAGCCTGCTGCAACGCGCGGGTGCCTACGGCACCGTGGGCGTGAACGTCGACCACGAGTTCGCACGCTTGCAGTCCCCCTACGCCGCCGTCAACGGGCTGTTCAACGAGCGCTTTCCCATCGCCCTGTTTGGCAAATTACAAACGGTGGAGGGCGACCGCTTCCCGATCGATGTCGGGGTGTCCGGGCTGCCCGCGTTTGTGGACCCTTCCGGCACCGCCGACGTGCGCGCCAAGGTGGGCACCCTGGGGCTGGGGTTGCAGCCCACCGAACAGCTCAACCTCTTCCTCTACGGCAACCGCTTTGACGTGGCCCTGCGCGGCCACAACCAGGTCCTGGACTTCGAGGGCATCAGCAGCGGCTCGGACTTCGACCACCACTTCGGCCAGGGCGTGCTGGGCGCGTCGTGGAAGTGGTCGCCCACAGCACAAAGCTGGCTCAAGCTGGGCCGCAGCAGCGAACGCACC
>DASUIK010000115.1:0-8395 GCA_036279795.1 Burkholderiaceae bacterium
AAGGGCTCCTGCAGCACCAGGCCGATGTGGCTGCGGTACTCGGCCACCGGCAGCGAGCGGATGTCCACGCCGTCGATCTTGATGGCGCCTTCGGAGATGTCGTAGAACCGGCAGATCAGGTTGACCAGGGTGCTTTTGCCCGAGCCGCTGTGGCCCACCAGGCCCACCATTTCGCCCGGGGCGATGTGCAGGTCCAGGCCGCGTATGACAGCGCGGTTGCCGTAGCGAAAGCCGGCGCCTTCGATCTGGATGCGGCCATCGACCTGCTTCAGGTGCACCGGGTTGACCGGCTCGGGCACGCTGGAGACGTGGTCCAGGATGTCGAAAATGCGCTTGGCGCCCGAGGCGGCCTTCTGCGTCACCGAGACGATGCGGCTCATGGAATCAAGCCGGCTGTAAAAACGCCCGATGTAGGCCAGGAAAGCGGTCAACACACCCACGGTGATGGACTGGTGCGCCACCAGCCAGATGCCAAAACCCCACACCACCAACAGGCCGATTTCGGTCAGCAGCGAGACGGTGGGCGCAAACAGCGACCACACGCGGTTGAGTTTGTCGTTGACGTCGAGGTTGTGTTTGTTGGCGTCGCGAAAGCGCTGGGCCTCGCGGTTCTCCTGGGCAAAGGCCTTGACCACGCGGATGCCGGGGATGGTGTCGGCCAGCACGCTGGTGACCTCGGACCACACGCGATCGATTTTCTCGAAGCCGGTGCGCAGCTTGTCGCGCACGACGTGGATCATCCAGCCGATGAAGGGCAGCGGCAGCAACGTGGCCAGCGCCAGCCAGGGGTTGATGGAGAACAGGATCACCGTGGTCATGGTGATCATGAGCACGTCGGTCGCGAAATCCAGCAGGTGCAAGGACAAGAAAACGTTGATGCGATCGGTTTCAGAGCCGATGCGCGCCATGAGGTCGCCGGTGCGCCGCCCGCCAAAGTATTCGAGCGAGAGCTTGAGCAGGTGCTCATACGTCGTGGTGCGCAGGTCGGCGCCGATGCGTTCGGACACCAGGGCCAGGATGTAGGTCTTGGCCCAGCCCAGGCCCCAGGCCAGCAGCGCAGCGCCCAGCAGGCCGCCCAGGTACACCACCACCAGCGACATTTCCACTGCCTTACCGCTCTGGTAAGGGATCAGCACCTCGTCGATCAGCGGCATGGTGAGGTAAGGCGGCACCAGCGTGGCGGCGGTGGAGGCCAGCATCAGCAGGAAGCCGGCCAGCAGTTGCCCCTGGTAGGGTTTGGCGAAGCGCCACAGGCGCAGCAACATCCAGGTGGAGGGTGGCGTGGTGTTCTCTTGTGCGCATGAGGGGCAGTCTTCCTGGTCGGGGTCCAGCGGGGCCTTGCACAACGGGCAACTGGCCTGCATCACCAGCTGAGGCGGGCGCCCTTCTTCCAGCGCTTGCTGGGCCAGCGCGAACTGATTGACCAATCGCGTGGCTGCCACCTGCTGCGCCAGGGTGTATCGCCACACGGCCAGCCGCCCTTGCGCATTGAACAACTCGATCTGACCCACACCGGCGTGGTCGCTCTGGCGCAGACTCAGGCCTCGTCCCAGGGGCCAGTCGCCATCGGCTTGCGGTGCGCCATTGGCCGCGCGCGTCCAGGCCCGCAGCCGGGTGGCGTCCACGGTCAAAAGCCCGGGGACAAAGCGCAGGTCTTCACTGAGATCGGTTTCCAGCGAAGCCAGCGGCTCGACCTCCGGCTCCCCTGATGAGGCGATGGGCCACAGGCCGGAGCGGGTTTCTGGGACAGCGCTGGGCGCAGGCAATGTGCTCATGCAGGAAAATAAATGTTTGTAACGGCTTTGGCCCCACCTCGGAGTGGGTACAAAATCGCATTTCTGGTGCACGCCCCACGGCGTTGCCTGATTCACCTGGAAGGCCCTCTCAGGCCAGAAGATTGTAAGGCTGCCCCTCTGACCGCAGAACCGACATCCGCCTTGTTCAGCACGCCCTTGCGGCGCGGCTGCGGACGACCATTCCCATGACTGAAAAAGACATCAAGATCCTGCGTCTGGCCTACCTGCGTGGCCCCAACATCTGGACCTACCGCCCCGTGGTGGAAGCCCTGGTGGACATCGGTGCCCTCGAAGACTGCCCCTCCAACACCCTGCCCGGCTTTGCCGAGCGCCTGAGCGCCTGGTTGCCCGGCCTGGCCGAGCACCGCTGTGGCGTGGGCGAGCCCGGCGGTTTTCTGCTGCGGCTGCGCGAAGGCACCTGGCCCGCACACATCATGGAACACGTGGCCATCGAGCTGCAGAACCTCGCTGGCTCGCCGGTGGGCTTTGGCAAGGCGCGTGAAACCGAACAACGCGGCATCTACAAGCTGGCCGTTCGGGCCCGACAGGAAGACGTGGGCCTGGCGGCCGTGCGCGCCGCCCGCGAGCTGGTGCTGGCCGCCATCGACGACCGCGCCTACGACGTGAAGGCCACGGTGAAGGAACTGACGGCCATGGTGGACCGGCTCTGCCTGGGCCCGAGCACGGCCGCCATTGCCGATGCCGCCGCCGAACGGGGCATTCCGTCCATCCGCCTGACCGACGGCAACCTGGTGCAGCTGGGTTACGGCTCGCGTCAGCGCCGCATCTGGACGGCAGAGACCGACCGCACCAGCGCCATCGCCGAAAGCGTGTCGCGCGACAAGGACCTCACCAAGTCCCTGCTCAAGGCCTGTGGCGTGCCCATTCCCGAAGGCGAAATCGTGCACAGCCCGGCCGAAGCCTGGAGCGCGGCACAAGACATCGGCCTGCCGGTGGTGGTCAAGCCCACCGATGGCAACCACGGTCGCGGCGTCTCGCTGGACCTCAAAACCCAAGCAGAGGTGGAAGCCGCTTATCCCATTGCGGAAGCCGAAGGCTCGGACGTGATGGTGGAGCGCCACATCCACGGCGAAGAACACCGCCTGCTGGTGGTGGGCGGCAAGCTGGTGGCGGCTTCGCGTGGCGAGGTGGCCAGCATCACCGGCGACGGCGTGCACACGGTTGAGCAGTTGATCGAACTGCAGATCAACAGCGATCCGCGCCGAGGTGAGGAGGAAGGGTTCCTGCTCGACACCATCCGCCTGAACGAACACACCACCGCGGTGCTGGAACTGCAGCGCCAGGGCCTGACCGCCACCAGCGTGCCGGAGGCCGGACGCCAGGTGCTGGTGATGCGCACCGGCAACATGGGCCATGACGTGACCGACGACGTGCACCCGGATGTGGCGGAAATGGCCGCACTGGCCGCGCGTGTGGTGGGCCTGGACATCGCTGGCATCGACCTGGTGGCGCGTGACATCTCGCAGCCGCTGGAAAGCCAGGGCGGTGCCATCGTTGAAGTCAACGCCGGCCCCAGCCTGCTGATGCACCTCAAGCCCGCCGTGGGTAAACCGCGCCCTTGCGGCGAAGCGGTGGTCAACCACCTGTTCAGCGCCAGCGACAGCGGGCGCATTCCCGTGGTGGGTGTGACCGGCGGCCCGGAGCGCAGCGTGGTGGCCCGCCTGTTGGCCCGTGTCATCCAGCTCAGCGGTCCGCTCACCGGCCTGGCCTGCTCGGCCGGCCTGTACATCGGCACGCAAAAAGTGGTGTCGGGCAAACCCACCGAATGGGAAGCCGGCCAGCGTTGCCTGATCAACCGCAACATCGAAGCGGCGGTGATCGAGAACAGCCCGCGCAGCATCCTGAAGGAAGGCCTGGCCTACGACCGCTGCCAAGTGGGCATCGTCACCGGCGTGCCGACGCCCGAGGGCATGGACGATCCCTACATCCACGACATGGAACGCATGCGCCTGGTGCTGCGCACCCAGGTGGACGTGGTGCTCAAACAGGGTTGTGCGGTGCTCAACGCCGACGACGCGGTGGCCCGTGGCCTCGCCGAGCTGTGCGACGGTGAAGTCATTCTTTACGGCACTGACCTCAACGCGGATGCGCTCCAACAACATGGCGCCCAGGGCGGGCGCTTCGTCTCGGTGCGCGGACAGCAGGTGCTGATGTGTCAGCAACAAACCCAGACACCGCTGCTGGACCTGGCCCAGCCCGCCATCGCTCAACTGCTGGAGCGTGGTGCGTTGAGCTTGCCCGCCCTGCTGGCGGTGGCCGCCGCCGCCTGGGCCCTGAATGTGTCGCCCGGCCTGGTGCGCGCCGCCGTTGAATCGAGCGCCTCCGTCCTCATCGAATCCTGATCACGACATGCAAGTCTCACGCATTCGCGCTCTGCGCGGCCCCAACCTCTGGACCCGCCACACCGCCATCGAAGCCGTGGTTTCCTGCAGCGAGCAGGAGTGCAGCCTCGAACACCTGCCGGGTTTCGAAGAGCAGCTCAGCCGCCTGTTCCCCGCCATGGGCGCCCTGCCCGTGCCACCCGCCGACGGCAAGCTCAGCACCGCCCATGCGCTGGAGCGCGTGACGCTGGCGCTGCAGGCCCAGGCCGGCTGCGCCGTGAGCTTCAGCCGCACCACGCCCGCGCCCGAGGAAGGCGTTTACCAGGTGGTGGTGCAGTACAGCGAAGAGGCCGTGGGCCGGCTGGCCTTCGACCTTGCCTGCAAGCTGTGCCAGGCCGCGCAGGACGGCGGCAGCTTTGACCTCGAAGACGCGCTGCACCAGTTGCGCGAGATCGATGAGGACGTGCGCCTGGGCCCGTCCACCGGCTCCATCGTGGACGCCGCCGTGGCCCGTGGCATCCCCTACCGCCGGCTCACTCAAGGCAGCCTGGTGCAGTTCGGCTGGGGCGCGCAGCAGCGCCGCATCCAGGCCGCCGAGGTCGATTCGACCAGCGCCATCGCCGAGTCCATCGCCCAGGACAAAGAATTGACCAAGAAGCTGCTGCAGTCGGCCGGTGTGCCAGTGCCCATTGGCCGCCCGGTGGACGACGCCGACGACGCCTGGGCCGCAGCACAGGAGATTGGCGTGCCCGTGGTGGTCAAACCGCGTGACGGCAACCAGGGCAAGGGTGTCGCCGTCAACCTGACCACACGCGAGCAGGTGGTGGCCGGCTTTGAGGCCGCGCGGCAGTTCCGCGACGACATCATGGTTGAGAAGTACCTGCCGGGCATCGACTACCGCCTGCTGGTGGTGGGCAACAAGCTGGTGGCCGCCGCCCGGCGCGACCCGCCGCTGGTGATTGGCGATGGCCAGCACACGGTGGCCGAGCTGGTGGCCCAGGTGAACGCGGACCCGCGTCGGGGCGAAGGCCACTCCACCTCGCTCACCAAGATCCGCTTCGACGACATCGCCCGCGCCCGCCTGGCCGAACAAGGCCTGAACGAACACAGCGTGCCCACGCTCGGCCAGCGGGTGGTGTTGCGCAACAACGCCAACCTGTCCACCGGCGGCACCGCCACCGACGTGACCGATGAGGTCCACCCTGAAGTGGCGGCCCGCGCCATCGCTGCGGCCCTGATGGTGGGCCTGGACATCTGTGGTGTGGACGTGGTGTGTGAAAACATCGCCCGCCCGCTCGAGGAGCAGTCGGGTGGCATCGTGGAGGTGAACGCCGCGCCCGGCCTGCGCATGCACCTGAGCCCCTCGTTCGGCAAGGGCCGCAACGTGGGCGAGGCCGTCATCAACCACATGTTCCCTCACGGGGAAGACGGTCGCATCCCGGTGGTCGCGGTCACAGGCACCAACGGCAAGACAACCACGGTGCGCCTCACCGCGCACCTGCTGCGCGCCAGCGGGCAGCGTGTGGGCATGACCAACACCGACGGCGTGTACGTGAATGGCCGCCAGACCGACAGCGGCGACTGCAGCGGCCCGCGCAGCGCACGCAACGTGCTGATGCACCCCGACGTGGACGTGGCCGTGTTCGAAACCGCGCGTGGTGGCATGCTGCGCGAAGGTCTGGCCTACGACCGCTGCCAGGTGGCGGTGGTGACCAACCTGGGCGCGGGCGACCACCTGGGCCTGAACTACATCACCACGCTGGAAGACCTGAGTGTGCTCAAGCGCGTGATCGTGCTCAACGTGGCCAGCAGCGGCATGGCCGTGCTCAACGCGGCCGACCCCGAGGTGGCCGAAATGGCCGCCGAATGCCCCGGGCAGGTCACCTTCTTCGCCCAGGACGAACACCACCCGGTGATGGCCATGCACCGCGCGCAAGGCAAGCGGGTGGTGTTTGTGCAGGATGGCCACGTGGTGGCGGCCGAAGGTCCGCGCGTGGTGCGCATCCCGCTGACGCAGATTCCCGTCACGCGCGATGGCACCATCGGCTTCCAGGTGGACAACGTGTTGTCCTCGGTGGCGGCGGTGTGGGCGCTGGGCGTGTCGTGGGGCAAGATTTGCGAGGGGCTGGCGAGCTTTGAGAGCAACGCCCGCGCCGTGCCGGGGCGCTTCAACCTGTTCGACCACAAAGGCGCCACCGTGATTGCCGACTACGGCCACAACCCCGACGCCATCCAGGCCCTGACCAGTGCGGTACTCAACATGCCGGCGCGCGAGCGTTCGGTGGTCATCAGCGGCGCCGGCGACCGCCGCGACGAAGACATCCGCCAGCAAACCCGCATCCTGGGCACGGCATTCGATGAAGTGGTGCTGTACGAAGACGCGTGCCAACGTGGCCGCGTCGAAGGCGAAGTGGTGGCCTTGCTGCGCGAAGGCCTGCAAGGGGCGACCAAAACGCGCCGTGTGCACGAGGTCAAAGGCGAGTTCAAGGCCATCGACCTGGCCCTGGACAACCTGCAGCCGGGCGACCTGTGCCTCATCCTGATCGATCAGGTGGAAGAGGCGTTGGCACACATTGCGAAGAAGACCGGCTCTGCCTGACCGCTGTCTTTTGTCGCGGCCTCGGTTGAAGGCCCCGCCTCGCGGCGGGGCCTTTTTTCATGGCGCCAGGGTCAGTGTGCTGCGCCAGGTGTCTGGCTTCATCTTCAGGGCCCGGTACTGCACGGCTGCCCACTCCGGGCTCATGTCCCGGTAGCGGCCCGAGAACACGTTGCCGCTCTGCCCCGTCTGGTAGATGAAACGCGAGTTCTCCAAGTCCGACAGGTCGTACAAGGCCCTCAGGCTGGCGGCGTGGCGGTTGGCGTAGGGTGCATCCGCCTTGTCCAGGTGGTACTGGCCCACGTTCACGGTAAAGGGGTCGCCACCGGTGGGCACGCGCACCTCGAACAGCTTGGCCAGTGGCGCCACGTTGCTGAAGGGGCGGTGGATGGAGATGGCCGGGTGGGCGGCGCCCCAGGTCCATTTGGCGACATCGCCACCCTGCGCAATCCGCAGCTTGTCCAGCGCCCGACTCAACGCGTCGCTCGACGCCTTGGCACAGCCGCCCAGCCCGCACCAGGCCGCATCATCGCGGGCCAGAATGCCCTCGATGCCCGAGCGGAACAGGCGTTTGCCGTAGAGCTTTTCAAACCGCGCTTGCCCCACACGCTCACCAATGACCCCGCGCGTGAACTCGTCCACCCACACGCTGAAGATCAGCGGCGCAGCGCTTTCAGCACGCATGTTGCCGTCAAACCCTTCCAGCTGCGCCAGCGCAGCCGCTGCCAGCGGATGGCCTGAGGTGGTTTTTTGCAGGTAGGGCAGCAAGAGCAGCGTCGCGTCCGATTGCTGGTCGCCGTGGATGGCTCGCATGCTGGCGAAATCGTGTTTCGGCGTTTTCTCCAGCAGGTGCTCAATGCGCTGTTGGCGCCAGGGTGGCGACCAGTCTTGGGTGATGAAGTGCGGGTAGTTGGCCGCGTGGATGCGCTGGTTGGCCGTGGCAATCCAGCCCTTGGCGCCATCGTCCTGCGGGGTGTCCTCGTAGGGCAGCCAGCCCACCCAGTCGTAGCGCGTCTCCCACCCTGGCGACGGGGCCACACCGCGTATGTCGTTGTTCGCGGCGCGCAGCGGCACCTTGCCGGCGGCCTTGTAGGCGATGCGGCCAGACACGTCGGCCATCACCACGTTCTGCATGGGAGAGTGGAAGTGGCGGTAGGCCTCGATCAAATCACCCACCGATTGCGCCTGGTTGGACAACACCCCCGCCAGCACGTTGCTGTTGTCGGCGTCCAGCGCGGTCCAGCGCAGCGCCAGCACGTGTTTGGTGGTGTCCAGCACCTCGCTGTGTGATGCCTGTGCGTCGCTGAGCACCGGGCCGTGGCGCGTGCTGCGCACCACATGCTTCACGTCGGACTGGCCCTTGACGCGGATGGTCTCCTCGCGGGTGGCAAAGTCAACCCATGCGGTCTGGCCCTCGGGCGCGGGCACGCGGTACTGGGCCGGGTTGGCCGGGTTGATCTGCTCCAAGTAGAGGTCTTGCACATCGGGGCCGGTGTTGGTGAAACCCCAGGCCACGGTGGCGGTGCGGCCCAGCACCACCGACGGCAGGCCCGGTAAAGTGGCGCCGATGACGTTGAGCGCCGGCTGACCGTCGGCCGCCGGGGCCTGCAGATGCGCAAAGTACCAGATGGCGGGTGCACTCAGGCCGAGGTGCGGGTCGT
>DASUIK010000116.1:0-13841 GCA_036279795.1 Burkholderiaceae bacterium
ATGAAGATCTACCTTACGGCCAGCGCCGCCCAGCGTGCCGAACGGCGCCATAAGCAGTTGATTTCAAAGGGAATTTCGACTACAATCGAAACCCTTCGTGCCGATCTGGAAGCGCGTGATGCCCGGGACATGTCCCGCAGCGTCGCACCTCTCGAACCGGCACAGGACGCCCGGTTGCTGGACAACTCGGATCTGTCGATTGAAGAGTCGGTGGATCTCGTGCTGGACTGGTGGCAGGGCAAACAGCCGTTCGGACCCGTCTGATCGGCTAAGAGGCCCGCCCGGCTCCCCTCGCGCAGCAAGCGCTTCGGCCGAGTGGTTCAACAACGCAACCCCGCGGATCATCCGCAAAAATCGCCGTCGAAAGCTACCCCCCAGTCGCAATGGTGCGGCTGTCACGCCATGGCCTTCAAGCCATGGACGCCCAGATGGTCTAGGAACTTACATGTCTGAATCTTTTGCCGCCCTGTTTGAAGAATCCCTGACACGCACCGAAATGCGTCCGGGCGAAGTGATCACCGCTGAAGTCGTTCGTCTCGAACACGGCTTCGTCGTCGTGAATGCCGGCCTCAAGTCCGAAGCCTACGTGCCGATCGAGGAATTCAAGAACGACCAGGGCGTGCTCGAAGTCCAAGTGGGCGACTTCGTGTCGGTGGCCATCGGCTCCATCGAAAACGGCTTCGGCGACACCCTGCTGTCGCGCGACAAGGCCAAGCGCCTGGCCTCCTGGATGGCCCTGGAAAAGGCCC
This sequence comes from Burkholderiaceae bacterium, assembly GCA_036279795.1. GTDB lineage: Bacteria > Pseudomonadota > Gammaproteobacteria > Burkholderiales > Burkholderiaceae_C > Hydrogenophaga. The sequence continues at coordinate 750 of DASUIK010000116.1, forward strand.
TGGAATCCGGCGAATTCGTCACCGGCACCACCTCTGGCAAGGTCAAGGGCGGCCTGACCGTGCTGGTCAACGGCATCCGCGCCTTCCTGCCCGGCTCCCTGGTGGACACCCGCCCCACCAAGGACCTGACCCCCTACGAGAACAAGACCCTGGAATTCAAGGTCATCAAGCTCGACCGCAAGCGCAACAACGTGGTGCTGAGCCGCCGCGCCGTGGTGGAAGCCTCCATGGGCGAAGAGCGCGCCAAGCTGATGGAAACCCTGCGCGAAGGCTCCATCGTGACCGGCGTGGTCAAGAACATCACCGAATACGGTGCGTTCGTGGACCTGGGCGGCATCGACGGCCTGCTGCACATCACCGACATGGCATGGCGCCGCGTGCGTCACCCTTCCGAAGTGGTGACCGCTGGCCAGGAAATCACCGCCAAGATCCTGAAGTTCGACACCGAGAAGCACCGCGTTTCCCTGGGTCTGAAGCAGATGGGCGACGACCCCTGGATGGGCGTGGCTCGCCGCTACCCCCAAGGCACCCGCATGTTCGGCAAGATCACCAACATCGCCGACTACGGCGCGTTTGTGGAACTGGAACCCGGCATCGAAGGTCTGGTGCACGTGTCCGAAATGGACTGGACCAACAAGAACGTTGCGCCTTCCAAGCTGGTCTCGCTGGGTGACGAAGTCGAAGTCATGGTCCTGGAGATCGACGAAGACAAGCGCCGCATCTCGCTGGGCATGAAGCAGTGCCGTGCCAACCCCTGGCACGAGTTTGCCGAAGCCACCAAGCGCGGTGACCGCGTCAAGGGCCCGATCAAGTCGATCACCGACTTCGGCGTGTTCGTTGGCCTGGCCGCTGGCATCGACGGTCTGGTGCACCTGTCCGACCTGTCGTGGAACGAGCCGGGCGAAACCGCCGTGCGCAACTACAAGAAGGGCCAGGAAGTCGAAGCCATCGTGTTGGCCGTGGACGTCGAGCGCGAGCGCATCAGCCTGGGCATCAAGCAGCTGGACAGCGACCCCTTCACCACCTTCGTGTCGATCAACGACAAGGGTGCCGTGGTGACCGGCAAGGTCAAGACCGTGGATGCCAAGGGCGCCGAGATCGATCTGGGCGAAGACATCCTGGGCTACCTGCGCGCCTCCGAAATCAGCCGCGACCGTGTGGAAGACGCACGCAACGTGCTGAAAGAAGGCGACGAAGTGACCGCTGTGGTGGTCAACATCGACCGCAAGACCCGCAACATCCAGCTGTCGATCAAGGCCAAGGACCAAGCCGACCAGCAAGAAGCCATGGCCACCCTGAGCCAGTCTTCGGGCAACGCCGGCACCACCAGCCTGGGCGCCCTGCTGCGCGCCAAGCTGGACAACAACGAGAAGTGATGACAGCGTGACCCGGCCGCCTTTGTGTGGCCGGGCCACCTGCACCAAGCCCATCTCATGACCCGAAGTGACCTTGTGGAAGCCCTGGCCGCGCGATTTGGCCAGCTGACCCAACGCGACGCAGAATTCGCCGTCAAGTCCATCCTGGACGCGATGAGCGAAGCCCTCGTCAACGGCCACCGCATCGAGATCCGCGGCTTTGGCAGCTTTTCGGTCAACCACCGCTCGCCCCGCATGGGTCGCAACCCGCGTTCGGGCGAGAAGGTGGCCATCCCCGAAAAGCGTGTCCCCCATTTCAAGCCCGGCAAAGCCCTGCGTGAGCAGGTCGATGCGCGGACGTCGGCCATGTTGGACACAACCGACACGGCCTCGGTGAACGCCTGACGACTACAATCATCCCGCCACGAAAGGGATGACTTGAAATACCTCATGTGGCTGCTCAAGGCAGCCATTTTTTTTGCCCTCTTCGCCTTCGCGCTGAACAACCAGGCGCCGGTGCATGTGCACCTGTTCTTTGGCGCCTACTGGCAGGCGCCCTTGGTGCTGGTGCTGCTCATCGCCCTGGCGCTGGGTGTGGCGCTGGGGGTGCTGGTGATGCTGCCGGTGTGGCTGCAGGCCCGTCGCACCCGCACGACCCCACCACCCGCCCACCCGATCCATGGATCTTGACCTGACCTGGCTCCTGTGGGGCCTGCCCCTGGCCTTTGCCGCCGGCTGGCTGGCATCGCGCTTTGACCTGCACCAGTGGCGCCTGGAAGGCCGGCGAGCACCCAAGGCGGTCTTTCGTGGGCTCAACCAGTTGCTCAACGAGCAACAGGATCGCGCCATCGATTCGTTCATCGAAGCGGTGCAGAACGACCCCGACACCTCCGAACTGCACTTCGCGCTCGGCAACCTGTTTCGCCGCCGAGGGGATTACGACCGCGCGGTACGGGTGCATGAACACCTGCTCGCTCGTGGCGACCTCACCCAAAAAGACCGCGATCGTGCCCAACACGCACTCGCACTGGACTTCCTCAAGGCCGGCCTGCTCGACCGCGCCGAAGCCGCGTTGCGTCAGCTTGAAAACTCCGCCTTTGCCGACGAAGCCAGGCAGGCCTTGCTGGGCATCTTCGAGCGCGCCCGCGACTGGCCCCAGGCCATCGCCATGGCCGAACAACTCGACAAGGAACACACCGGCGCCTACCAAACACGCTTGAGCCATTTTTGGTGTGAAATGGCTGCGGCGGCCACCAAACGGGAGGCTATCGACGAGGCCATGCAATTGCTCGAGCGCGCACGCGCCAGCGCGCCTGAAGCGCCTCGGCCCCAGGTCGAAATCGCCGCCCTCCAGCAACGGCAACAACAACCCAATGCGGCACTGGACACGCTGCTCGCCATGGGCAGCACCCACCCACAAACTCTGCCGCTCGTGGCCCACCCGATGGCCCAATTGGCGCAGCAGACGGGACGAAGCGAGTCCGTGCGGGCACGCCTGGAACAGCTCCAACCCACGCCGCCCTCGATCGATGTCACCGAAGCCATCGCAAGCCTCAGCCCCGACCCAGCGACCGCACGTGGGACCTACTTGCGACATCTTGAGAGCGAAGCATCGCTGGTGATGGCCGCCCGCTGGTTGGCGGGCGAAACTTTGGGTGGCGCTCAGCAGCAAGCCTTGGTGCAGCGCGCACTCGACCAAGCCACCCAGCCACTCAAACGCTACCGCTGCGCAGCCTGTGGCTTTGAAGCCAAGCAATATTTCTGGCAGTGCCCCGGGTGCCAGAACTGGGACAGCTACCCCACGCGGCGCGTCGAAGAACTGTGAGGTAACCGCCCCCCGCGCCGCCTTCGGCGGCATCCCCGGCCGCAACACAATGCTCCATGTGCTGGGTGAGAAGGCGAAAAAAAAAACCGCTGCGATGCAGCGGTTTTTTCTGGAAGCCGGTGGCTTACGCGCCCAGCTTCTCTTTGATGCGAGCCGACTTGCCGCTGCGATCGCGCAGGTAGTACAGCTTGGCGCGACGGACGTCACCACGGCGCTTGACTTCGATCTTGGCGATGCGGGGGCTGTACAGCGGGAAGGTGCGTTCCACGCCTTCGCCGTTGGAGATCTTGCGGACGATGAAGCTGGAGTTCAGGCCACGGTTGCGGCGGGCGATCACCACACCTTCGTAAGCCTGCAAACGCTTGCGGTTGCCTTCAACCACGCTCACGCTGACGATCACGGTGTCGCCGGGTGCGAAGGTGGGGATTTCCTTGTTCAGGCGAGCAATTTCTTCTTGCTCAAGGGTCTGGATGAGGTTCATGGTTTCCTGTTGATGGTCATGCACGCGCTGCACAAAAGGCCCCAAATCCAACGCCATGCAAGATGGACAACGGTCGGGGCGGCCGAGCAGAGGACCGCAGAGCCCGCGATTATAGCTTGTCGGGCGAGTGCCTGGCAAGCCACAGCTCATCGGCTTTGCTCAGGCCACATTGGGCACGGACGGCCGTCAAGACGTCGGGCCGCGCGGCAGCTGTGACCGCGAGGCTGGCCTCACGCCGGAAACGCTCAATGCGAGCGTGGTGCCCCGAGAGCAACACCTCGGGCACCGCCTGCGCCCCGGTGGGGCCTTGCCACACCTCAGGACGGGTGTAATGCGGGCAATCGAGCAAGCCGTTCAACGCCGGGTTGAAGCTGTCCTGCTGGTGGCTGCCAGCATCGCCCAGCACACCGGGCAAGAGGCGCGCCACCGCGTCCAGCAGGGCCAGCGCGGCGATCTCGCCACCCGACAAAACAAAATCACCCAGGCTCACCTGGTGCGTGACATAGGTGTCGATGAAGCGCTGATCCAGCCCTTCGTAGCGGCCACACACCAAAACAGCGCCGGCCCCCTCGGCCCAGTGCGCCACCTGCGGGTGATCAAGGCGTTGGCCCGCGGGCGAAAACAGCACAACGGGTGCCGGCCCATCGGGCGGCTCGGCCTGAGCTTCTTGACGCGCCGCACGGATGGCGTCCAGGCAGCGCGACAAGGGCTCGACCATCATCACCATCCCCGGGCCACCACCAAACGGTCTGTCATCCACGCGGCGGTATTGCCCATCGGCAAAATCGCGCGGGTTCCAGAAGTGGACCTCCACTTGCCCGGACTCGAAGGCACGCCGATTGATACCGTTGTGGAGAAACGGCGTGAACAGTTCGGGAAACAGGGTGAGGATGTCGAAGCGCATGGCGCGTCCGGCCCTCAATAGTCGGCTTGCCAGTCGACGGTGATGCGGCGCGCAGCGAGGTCGACCTTGTCGACGTACACCGACACAAAGGGAATCAACCGCTCGGCGGGCTTGCCTGCGTCATCGCCCGCATCGGCACCCAGGGTGTAGTCCAAACACAAGACGGAGTGCGGCCCCGTGGGCATGAGGTCCTTGACCACACCCATGTGCAGCCCTTCACGGTTCACCACGTCCAAGCCCAACAAATCCACCCAGTAGTATTCGCCATCCTCGGCGGGCGGGAAATGCTGGCGAGAAATGTAGATGCGAGCCCCCTTGAGGGCCTCGGCCGCCGTGCGATCAGGCAGGCCGGCCAGCAGGGCCACAATGCCCTTGGCGTGGTCCTTGATCTCGTCCACGGTCACCGACACAACGCCGTCGAAGGCGCCAAAGCCGCGTGCATAGCGGCCTTCGGGCGGGCAGAGAAACCATTCCTTGGAATAAAACAGCGCCTGCGGGTCGGCACTGTGGGAGTGGACGTGTAGCCACCCCTTGATGCCCCAAGCTTCGGCCAGGCGCCCCACTTCCACCGCGTCGGCGGGCAAAGAGGCAGGGGTCAGGCCAGCGATCATGCGTGTGGGGCGCTCAAAAAGAAACAGACCCCGGGCAAAAAGCACGGGGTCTGTGGGATCACACGATCAGGCAGCGGCCTTGGCAGCGTGTTGCTTGACCAGGCGGGCCACGGTGTCGGAGGCTTGTGCGCCCACGCCGGTCCAGTAGGTCAGGCGGTCTTGGGCGATGCGCAGGGGCTCTTCACCGCCCTTGGCCAGGGGGTTGTAGAAACCGATGCGCTCGATGAAGCGACCATCACGGCGGTCGCGCTTGTCGGCCACAACGATGCTGTAGAACGGACGGGCCTTGGCGCCGCCGCGAGAGAGTCGAATAACGACCATGATTTATCCTTCGGGTGGTGGTGACGGTAGTGGCTTTTGAAAGACCGACCGGCACCGCAAAATTTTGCAACGCTTGAGACACACGACTGACCACCCGGTCAGCGAAACGCCGCAAAGCCCGCGATTATAGCCTTCGCCGACGTTTTGCGCCATACCGACCCATTGCCTCACCCACCATGCCCCTGATCCGCCCGAGCACCGACCACGACGTCGCCGCCATCACCCGCATCTACGCCCACCATGTGCTGCACGGCACCGGCACCTTCGAGACCACGCCCCCGACTGAGACCGACATGGCCACCCGCCGCGCCGACGTGCTCTCCAAGGGCTTGCCGTGGCTGGTGCTGGAAGACGGCGGCCAGGTTATCGGCTTTGCCTACGGCAACTGGTTCAAACCCCGTCCCGCTTACCGATTTTCCGTTGAGGATTCGATTTACCTCGCACCCGAAGCGGCGGGCAAAGGCCTGGGCCGCGCATTGCTGGCCGAGCTGCTGGCCAAGCTGCAAGCTGGCGGCGTGCGCAAGGTGATGGCCGTCATAGGCGATTCGGCCAACGCAGGCTCCGTGGGCGTGCACACGGCGTTGGGCTTTGAGCGGGTGGGCATCGTCAAGTCCTGCGGCTGGAAGTTCGACCGCTGGCTGGACATCGTGCTGATGGAAAAAACCCTGGGCGAAGGCGACAGCACGCGTCCTGAATAATCACGTCATGCGCACCAAAAACAAAACCGTCGCCGCCTGGCTGGCCTTGCTGGGTGGCCCGCTGGGCCTGCACCGCTTTTACCTCAAAGGCCTGGGCGACACGCTGGGCTGGCTCTACCCCCTGCCCACCGCGCTGGGCCTGTGGGGCGTGGAACGCCTGCAAAGCCTGGGTCAGGACGACAAACTCTCGTGGCTGCTGATTCCGCTGCTCGGCTTCACCGTGGCCAGCACCTGCCTCACTGCCATCGTGTACGCCCTCACTGACCGTGCGCGCTGGAACGCGAGTTACAGCACCGAGCCCGACAGCGGCGCCGGCAGCACCCACGGCCTGACCATCATGGCCATCGTGATTTCGCTGCTGGTGGGTGCCGGCTCACTGATGGCCAGCCTGGCCTTCAGCTTCCAGCACTACTTCGAATACCAAGTCGAGGAAGCGCGAAAAATAAGTCAGTGATCAGTTGCTGCGGAACATGAAATACACCGCGCCCACCATGCACAGGGCGGCCCACAGAAAGTCGAGCTTGAGCGGCTCTTTCATGTAGAACACCGCAAAAGGCACGAACACGCCGAGCGTGATCACCTCTTGCATGATCTTGAGCTGGGCGACGCTGAACTGGGTGTGACCGATGCGGTTGGCCGGCACCTGCAGCAGGTACTCGAACAGGGCGATGCCCCAGCTCACCAACGCAGCCACCAACCAAGGCGAGGCGGCGTGGTTGCGCAAGTGCCCGTACCACGCAAAGGTCATGAACACGTTGGAAGCCACCAGCAGACCGATGGTCTGCAACGACACGGGAAGCGATTGGAAAAAAGCGATCATGGCAACTCCCGGCAAACCACTCAAGACACCAGCCACACCACCGCACTGAGGGTGACCATGGCGACGGCGGTAGACACCCCCACGCTCGCGGTCACCATATCCTCGGCCACCTGGTAGCGCTGCGCAAACAAAAACACGTTGGCCCCCACCGGCAGAGCGGCTGCCACCACCATCACCGTCCAGGGCAGGCCTTGCAGCCCCCACAGCCAACCGCTGGCGGCCACACAAGTGGGCAACACCAGGTTTTTCAGCAACGTCACCCACAGCGTGTCGCGCCACAGCCCGGCCACCCGGGTGCGCGACATGGTCACCCCCACCAGCAACAAAGCGATGGGACCAAAAGCATTGGCCAACAGCTGCAGCGGCTTGTCCACCACCACCGGCAGGCTCCAGCCCGTCTGAGCGAACAACAAGCCACACAGGATGGGCAGCGGAATGGGGTGGATGACGGTGCTTTTGACAGCCGTCCCCACGCTGCCCCACAGCGACGTAGCGCCGGCACCCGACGCCCTGGCCTCGCGCGCCACCACCATCTCGAACACGACGGTGATCACCGTCAACAGCACCAGCGCGTGCACGGAAATCAAAGTCAACAACGTGACCAGCCCCGCCTTGCCATAGGCCAGCTCCACCAGCGGAATGCCGATCATCACCGTGTTCGAAAACACCCCCGCCAAAGCCAATGCCACCGCTCGGCGGTGAAAACCCTGAAAGGCCAGCAGCACAAAAAACAGGCCCAGTGCCGCACTGAAGTAGACCAACAGAGGCAGGGTATCCAACTGTTCCACCCGCACCGAGCTCATGGTGCGGAACAACAATGCCGGGATCAGCACCAGAAAAACGAGGTTGGAAAGGTCGCGCACGGCGCTGTCGCGTATCCACTGCAGGCGGCCCACCACAAAGCCCAAAGCGATGAGCAACACCACGGGAATGAGAGAAATCAGAACAGGTTGGGAGCTGGAAACATTCACGGCGGCGATGTTACCCGCCGGGCCCAACACGTTTGATGTCGCGCTGAAAGCCCGGATTTACCCCAGCTTCACCCGACCCCGTCCACCATGCGCTATAGTTAATAACCCACCGGTCAGTAACCATGCCCACGCACCCACGCACCCACGCCAGCGACGCTGCCCCGGTCGAAATGCCCGAGGGAGAAGCGCGCCACAAGCGGGAGCGCCGCAAGGAGGCGCGCCCAGGCGAGCTGCTGGACGCGGCCTTGGACCTGTTCGTCGAAAAAGGCTTTGCCGCCACCCGGGTGGAAGAAGTGGCCGCCAAGGCGGGCGTATCCAAAGGCACGCTGTTTTTGTACTTCCCCAGCAAGGAAGACCTGTTCAAGGCGGTGGTGCGCGAGGCCATCACCGGCCGCTTTGACGAATGGAAGGCCGAGCTCGACAGCTTCCCGGGCGACACTGCTGAACTCGTGCGCGAAAGCATGCTGCGCTGGTGGGACCGCATCGGCAACACGCGCGCCTCGGGCATCACCAAGCTGGTGATGAGTGAGGCGGGCTCCTTCCCCGAAATCGCCGCCTTCTACACCCAGGAGGTGATCGCCCCAGGCAACGCGCTGGTGCGCAGCATCTTGGAGCGCGGCGTGAGCCGGGGCGAGGTGCGTGACATCGATCTGGACAGCGCCTGCCACAGCATCATCGCGCCCATGATCTTTCTGACCATGTGGAAACACTCCCTGGGCCCATGCTGCGCAGTGCAGCCCACGCTGGACCCGCGCGCCTTCATCCTGGCCCAGGCCGACATCCTCACCCACGGCTTGCTCAAGCCCACGACACGGAAACACCCGACATGAAACGCTGGACCACCTGGTTGTTGTGGGGCGCCCTCGTGCTGGCGGTGGCAATGGGTGTGGCGCGCGCACTGAACGCCCGCAAGACCCAGCAGGCCGCCGCTGCCGAAGCGGCCCAGGCCTTGCGCGCCAACGCCGTGCTGTCCGTGTCCGCCAACGACGTGCTGGTGGCACAAAACACCGAGATGACAGTGGGCGTGGCTCTGTCCGGTCCCATCAAGGCGGTGCGCAGCGCGGCTGTGAAAGCCAAGGTGGCGGGCGAGCTGCAAGGCCTGAGCGTGCGCGAAGGCGACAGCGTGAAAGCAGGCCAGGTGCTGGCCCGCATCGACAACACCGAAGGCCTGGCCCGGGTGCGCCAGGCCAGCGAACAAGCCGACGCCGCCCAGGCACAGGTGGCCATCGCGCAACGCCAGCGCGACAACAACCAGGCCCTGGTCAACCAGGGCTTCATCTCGCGCACCGCGCTCGACACCTCGCTGGCCAACCTCGACGCCGCCCAGGCCACCCACAAGGCCGCACTGGCCGCCGTGGACCTGGCACGCAAAGGGCTGGCCGACACCGAGTTGCGCGCCCCCATCGCCGGTCAAGTGGCGGCCAGGCTGGTGCAGAACGGTGAACGGGTGGCGCTGGACGCACGCGTCGTCGAGATCGTCGACCTGTCAGCGCTGGAGCTGGAGGCAGCACTCACACCGGGTGACGCCCTGTTGGTGCGGGTGGGCCAGAAAGCCGAGCTGCAGATCGAAGGCACGGCCCTGCGCGTGGGCGCCACCGTGGCACGCATCAGCCCCGCCGCCCAGGCCGGCAGCCGCAGCGTGCTGGCCTACCTGCAACTGGACAAGACCGAGGGTCTGCGCCAGGGCCTGTTTGCCCAGGGCACGCTGCGCACGGGCCAAACCCAGGGCGTGGCCGTGCCGCTGTCGGCGGTGCGCACCGACAAACCCCAGCCCTACCTGCAACTGGTGCGCGATGGCAAGGTGGTGCACCAGACCGTGAGCCTGGGCGCACGTGGGCGGGTGCAAGGTGAAGATTGGGTGGCGGTGGCGCCCCTGACTGCGGGCGAGCAGGTGTTGCGTGTGGGCGTGGGCTCACTGCGCGAAGCCACGGCTGTGTCACTGGCCAATTCGGCCAAATAAAACGAGCGCGCCGCCATGTGGTTCACCCAGGTCTCGCTGCGCAACCCGGTCTTCGCGACCATGGTGATGCTGGCCTTTGTCGTGCTGGGTGCGTTCTCCTACCAGCGTCTGCAGGTTGACCAGTTCCCCAACATCGACTTCCCCGTGGTGGTGGTCACCACCACCTACCCCGGCGCCTCGCCGGAAATCGTTGAATCCGAGGTCACCAAAAAGGTGGAAGAGTCGGTCAACGCCATCGCCGGCATCAACAAGCTGACCTCCCGCAGCTACGAGAACCAGTCGGTTGTCATCATCGAATTCCAGCTGCACATCAATGGCCGCAAGGCGGCCGAGGACGTGCGCGAGAAGATTGCCCTGCTCAAGCCCCTGCTGCGCGACGAAGTCGAAGATCCACGCGTGCTGCGTTTCGATCCGTCCAGCCGCGCCGTGTGGTCGGTGGCGGTGCTGCCGGAAAAAGATGGCCCCAGCGCGGTGGAACTCACCAGCTGGGCCGACCAGACCCTCAAGAAGCGACTGGAGAACGTGCGCGGCGTGGGGTCGGTCACGCTGGTGGGGGGCACACAGCGCGCCGTCAACATCGAGCTGATCCCGTCGGCCATGGAAGCCATGGGCATCACCCCGGACCAGGTGGTGAACGCGGTGCGCGGCGAAAACCAGGACCTGCCCATCGGGGCACTGAAGTCGCGCGAGCAGGAACGGGTGGTGCAGGTGCAGGCCCGCATGGCCCGGCCCCAAGACTTTGAACGCATCATCGTGGCGCGCCGCAACGGCCAGCCGGTGTACCTGCACCAGGTGGCGCAGGTGGTGGACGGCACCAACGACGTGGAGAGCCTGGCCCTCTACAACGGCCAGCGCACTCTGCTGCTGCAGGTGCAGAAAGCGCAGGACGAAAACACCATCGCCGTCACAGATGGGTTGAACGCCGCGCTGGCCGAGCTGCGCGCACAGCTGCCTGCCGGCGTGCGCCTGGAGCCCATCGGCGACGCCGCCCGCCCCATCAAGGTGGCGGTGGACAACGTGCGCCGCACCCTGATCGAAGGCGCGGTGCTCACCGTGCTCATCGTCTTCCTGTTCCTGAACTCGTGGCGCTCCACCGTCATCACCGGCCTGACACTGCCCATCGCATTGATAGGCACCTTTCTGTTCATGCAGATGTTCGGCTTCACCATCAACATGATCACGCTGATGGCGCTGAGCCTGTGCGTGGGCCTGCTGATTGACGACGCCATCGTCGTGCGCGAGAACATCGTGCGGCACGTGCAGATGGGCAAAACGCCGTTCCAGGCCGCCATGGACGGCACCCAGGAAATTGGTCTGGCGGTGCTGGCCACCACCCTGTCCATCGTCGCGGTGTTCCTGCCCATCGGCTTCATGGAAGGCATCATCGGCAAGTTCTTCCACGAGTTCGGCATCACCATCGTGGCGGCCGTGCTGATCTCCATGTTCGTGAGCTTCACGCTCGACCCCATGTTGTCCAGCATCTGGCACGACCCGGCCATCGACCAGCACGGCAAACCTTTTGTGCCGACCACGCTGTACGACAAGACCATCGGCCGCCTCACGCACTGGATAGACCGCGCGCAAGACCACCTGGCCGACGGCTACCAGAACATCCTGCGCTGGTCGCTCAAACACAAGCTGGCCACGCTGGCGGTGGCGCTGGCCACCTTTGTGGCCAGCATCGTGATGGTGCCCCTGCTGGGCACCGAGTTTGTGCCCAAGGCCGACTTCTCTGAAACATCGGTCACCTTCCACACGCCGGTGGGTTCGTCGCTGGAAACCACCGAGTCGCGTGCCGCCCAGGTCGAGGCCATCATCCGCGAGTTCCCCGAGGTCAAGTACACCCTGACCACCATCAACACCGGCAACGCCCAGGGCAAGATCTACGCGAACGTGTATGTGCGCCTGGTGGACCGCAAGGAACGCACGGTCAGCGTGGACACGATGTCGGCCAAGCTGCGCGAGCGCCTGCGCCAAGTGGCGGGCATCAACGTCACCCACGTGGGTTTGCTCGACCCGGTGGGTGGACAAAAGGCACTGGAGTTCTCGCTGCAAGGCACCGACCTCAAGGAACTGGAACGACTGAGCCAGCAAGTGCTGGAGCGCATCCGCACCATCCCCGGCCTGGTGGACCTGGACGCCAGCGTCAAGCCCAACAAACCCACGGTGGACATCGTGCTGCGGCGCGACCTGGCCTCCGATGCTGGTGTGGGCGTGGCCAGCGCGGCCAGCGGCCTGCGCACCCTGGTGGCGGGCACCACGGTGGGCAACTGGCGCGCCCCCGACGACCAGACCTACGACGTCAACGTGCGCCTGCCGGCCAGCGAACGCGCCCGCCTCGGCGACCTGGCCCAGTTGCCCCTGGTGACCGGCACCCAAGCCGATGGCAACGCCCGCGTGGTACGCCTGGGCCAGGTGGCCGAGGTGCGCGAGGCCACCGGCGCCAACCAGATCAACCGCCGCAACCTGACCCGAGAGGTGAGCATCAGCGCCAACAGCTACGCCCGCTCCACCGGAGAGGTGTCGGCGGAAATCCGCCAGGTGCTCGACAGCATCGCCTGGCCACCGGGCTACCGCTACGAGTTCGGCGGCTCCACCAAAAACATGCAGGAATCGTTTGGCTACGCCATCTCGGCCCTGCTGCTGGCCATCGTCTTCATCTACATGATCCTCGCCAGCCAGTTCAAGAGCTTTTTGCAGCCGCTGGCGCTGATGAGCTCGCTGCCCCTCACACTCATTGGCGTGGTGCTGGCGCTGCTGATGTTCCGCTCGTCTTTGTCCATGTTCTCGGTCATCGGTGTGGTGATGCTCATGGGCCTGGTGACCAAAAACGCCATCCTGTTGGTGGACTTCGCCATCCGCGCCCGCGAAGGCACACCCGACCACCCGGCCGTGGGCCGCGAAGACGCGCTGCTGATGGCCGCCCGCGTGCGGCTGCGCCCCATCCTCATGACCACGCTCGCCATGGTGTTCGGCATGGTGCCGCTGGCGTTTGCGCTCACCGAAGGTTCGGAGCACCGCGCCCCCATGGGGCAGGCGGTGATTGGGGGCGTCATCACCTCCTCGCTGCTCACCCTGGTGGTGGTGCCGGTGGTGTACTGCTACATGGACGACCTGGCCCAATGGGGCCGCCGGTTGATGGGTCT
>DASUIK010000117.1:0-2189 GCA_036279795.1 Burkholderiaceae bacterium
GGCCACTGGACGGGCAGCCAACTTCTCACTCGGGGCGGTCTGCCGATAGCCGCGCCGACTTGGTTCACCGCTGGCTGGCCCACGTTTGCCATGGACGGCGAACTTTGGGCGGGGCGCGGGCGTTTCAGTGACGCCGTCTCCGCCGTCCGACGCGAATCACCCGACGACGCGGCCTGGCAAGACATCCGCTTCATGGTCTTCGACCTGCCGGCTCACGCGGGCAACTTTGACGAACGTGTGGCGGCCATGGCGGCGCTGCCCACCACACCGTGGCTACAGATCGTGCCCCAGCGGCGCATCACCAGCGAAAAAGCCCTGGTGGCACTGCTGCGCCAGACCGAGCGCCAAGGCGGCGAGGGATTGATGCTGCACCGAGGCGCTGCACACTACCAGGCTGGGCGCAGCAACGACATCCTCAAGCTCAAATCGCACGAAGATGCTGAGGCCCAAGTGATGGCGTGGGAGCCTGGCAAAGGCAAATACCAGGGACTGGTGGGTGCCTTGCTGGTGCAGACACCGCAAGGCACACGGTTCAAACTGGGCAGCGGCCTCAGCGACGCTCAACGCCGCGAACCGCCGCCGCCCGGCACCTGGGTCACCTACCGCTATCGGGGCCTCAACGACAGCGGCGTGCCCCGCTTCGCTACGTTTCTGCGGGTTCGGGAGGACATGGCCCTCAATGGGCTGCCACCCGCCAACCGCTGATCACTGGGCGCCCGCCTCCACCTTCTTGAGGTGGGCGTACAGCTGGTCTTTGAGCTGCAGCTTTTCCTTTTTCTTGATCTCGATTTCCACCTCGGTGGCGGCCACGATGTGCGACTCCATGTTCTTGATCGCTTGATCGAGTTCGTTGTGCTTGTCGAACAGGCGCGTGAAATGCGCGTCGTGGCCCTTGAGCTTGGTGATCAGATCGCGGTATTCAGGAAACATCGGTCGCTCCTCAACAAAGCCCGGGGGACCATCCCCCAGGGGTATCAGGACTTTTTAACACAGTCGGCAAAGTAGGCAGGGCGACCGTCCGGCCCGTCCTGCACCACCAGACCGTGGATGTCGTTCTCGAAACCCGGGCACTCGCGGGCGAACTCGCGGTTGAACTTGAGGTAGTCCACGATTTTCTTGTTGAAGACCTCCCCCGGGATCAGGAGCGGGATGCCCGGCGGGTACGGCGTGACCAGGCTGGTGGTGATGCGGCCCTCCAGGTCATCGATCGCCACCCGCTCGGTGCTGCGGTGGGCGATGTGGGCAAACGCGTCGCTGGGCTTCATGGCCGGCGTCAGGTCGCTCAGGTACATCTCGGTGGTCAGGCGCGCGATGTCGTACTTGGCGTAAAGCGCGTGCACGTGCTGGCACAGGTCGCGCAGTCCCATCTGTTCGTAGCGCGGCTGCTTGGCGCAGAACTCCGGCATGATGCGCCACATCGGCTGGTTCTTGGCGTAGTCGTCCTTGAACTGCTGCAGTGCGGTCAACAACGTGTTCCAGCGGCCCTTGGTGATGCCGATGGTGAACATGATGAAGAACGAATACAGCCCGGTCTTCTCCACCACCACGCCGTGCTCGGCCAGGAATTTGGTGACGATGGAGGCCGGGATGCCCGAGGTCTCGAAACGGCCGTCCAGGTTGAGGCCCGGCGTGACGATGGTGGCCTTGATTGGGTCCAGCATGTTGAAGCCCGGCGCCATGTCGCCGAAGCCGTGCCAGTCCTTGGCGGTGGCGCTTTCGTCGGTGCTGCGGTTGAGCACCCAGTCGCGCGCCTCGCCAATGCCCTCCTCCGCGAGTTCGTCGGGGCCCCAGACCTGGAACCACCAGTCGTCGGCGCCAAAATCGTTTTCGATCTGCCGCATGGCGCGACGGAAGTCCAGCGCTTCTAGGATGCTCTCCTCCACCAGTGCGGTGCCGCCCGGCGGCTCCATCATCGCGGCAGCGACGTCGCAGCTGGCGATGATGCTGTACTGCGGGCTGGTGCTGGTGTGCATCAGATAGGCCTCGTTGAACAGGTGCTTGTCCAGCTTGACAGTTTGTGAGTCTTGTACCAACACGTGGCTAGCCTGGCTGATACCTGCCAACAATTTGTGAATGGACTGGGTGGCGTACACCACGGCATGTTTGGGACGCGGGCGGTTCTTGCCCATGGCGTGGTATGAGCCATAAAACGGGTGAAACGCGGCGTGCGGCAGCCAGGCTTCGTCAAA
>DASUIK010000118.1:0-8556 GCA_036279795.1 Burkholderiaceae bacterium
TGGCGTGATCTGCGGGCGGGAGAGTTGCGGCTGCTGATCGTGGCGGTGGCTTTGGCGGTGGGTGCGCTCACGGCCGTGGGCTTTTTTGCCGACCGCCTGCAAGGTGGCTTGCAGCGCGACGCGCGCCAGCTCATCGGCGGCGATGCGGTTGTGCAAAGCGACCACCCGGTGCCACCCGCGTTCGCGGCACAGGCCGGTGCCTTGGGCCTGGCATCGGTCACCACCCTGAACTTTCCCACCATGGGCCGGGCCGATGACGCCCACGGTGGCGCGGCGCGGCTGGTGGCGCTCAAGGCGGTGGGCGAGGGCTACCCCTTGCGCGGCAAGCTGCGCACCACCTCCACTCCGGGCACAGCCGACGAGGCCACCAGCGATATCCCCGCGCCGGGCACGGCCTGGATCGATGCGGCCTTGCTCGATGCCCTCAACCTGCAGATGGGCCAAACGCTGCTGCTGGGCGACAAGGGCTTCCGGATCGACCGCATCTTGGTGATCGAGCCCGATCGGGGCGCCGGCTTCATGAGCTTTGCGCCGCGCGTGATGATCCACACCGCCGACCTGGCCGCCACCGGCCTGGTGCAACCGGCCAGCCGGGTGAGTTACCGCTTTGCGGTGGCGGGCGAGGAACCCGCTGTGCGCCGCTTCAACACCTGGGCCGAGGCCGAGTTGAAGAAGCCCGAGGTGCGCGGCATGCGGCTCGAGTCGCTGCAGGGTGGTCGGCCCGAGATGCAGCGCACGCTGGAGCGGGCCGAAAAATTCCTCAACCTCGTGGCCTTGTTGGCCGCCTTGCTGAGTGCCGTGGCCGTGGCCATCGCCGCGCGCGGTTACGCCGCCCGCCACCTGGACGATTGCGCCATGCTGCGGGTGCTGGGCCTGTCGCAGGGCACCATGGCGCGGGCCTACACCTTCCAGTTTGTCACCGTGGGCCTGGCGGCCAGTGCCATCGGCGTGGCGCTGGGGTTTGCCGTGCATTTCGTGTTTGTGGTCTTGCTGGCTGGGCTGGTGGATGCGGCCTTGCCAGCGGCCAGTGTCTGGCCGGTCTTGTTCGGCCTGGGCATGGGTCTCACGCTGATGTTGGCGTTCGGCTTGCCGCCGGTGCTGCAGTTGGCGCAGGTGCCGCCGTTGCGCGTGATCCGCCGCGACGTGGGGCAGCTCAAGCCCGCTTCGCTGGCCGTGTTGGCGCTGGGAGCGGCGGGTTTTGCCGCGCTGCTGCTGGCGGCCAGCCGCGACCTCACGCTGGGCCTCATCGCCGTGGGGGGCTTTGCGGTGGCGGTGGCCATTTTTGCCGTCGCTTCTTACGCGGCGGTGCGCCTGCTGCGCGCCAGCGTGAATGAGGCCACCGCGCCGCGCTGGCTGCGCCTGGCCACGCGCCAACTGGCGGCCCGCCCCGCCTACGCGGTGGTGCAGGTGAGTGCGCTGTCGGTGGGTCTGCTGGCGTTGGTGCTGCTGGTGCTGCTGCGCACCGACCTCATCAGCAGCTGGCAAAAGGCCACGCCGCCCGATGCGCCCAACCGCTTTGTCATCAACATCCAGCCCGAGCAGGCCCAGCCGTTCCAGAGCAGCCTGCGCCAAGGCGGAGTGGACAAATTCGACTGGTATCCCATGATCCGGGGCCGGCTGGTGGCCATCAACGGCAAGGACGTTGTGCCCGAAGACTTCCAGACGGACCGTGCGCAGCGCCTGGTGGACCGCGAGTTCAACCTGTCGCACAGCGCCGAACGCCCCACGCACAACGAGATCGTGGCCGGGCGCTGGACGCCCGACGAGGCCGGTGCCGCCAGCGTGGAAGAAGGCCTGGCCAAGGAGCTGGGCCTCAAACTGGGCGACCGCATCACCTTCGACATGGCCGGCCAGCGCATCGAATCGCGCATCACCAGCCTGCGCAAGGTCGATTGGGGCTCGCTGCGCGTCAACTTCTTCGTGCTCTATCCAGTGGCCCAAATGAGCGACGTGCCGCTGACCTACATCAGCGCCTTCCGCGCGCCCGACACACCAGGCTTCGACAACGCGCTGGTGCGCGCCTACCCCAACATCACCAACGTGGACATGAGCAGCACCATCGCCCAGGTGCAGCGGGTGTTGGGCCAGGTCATTCGCGCGGTGGAGTTTTTGTTCGGCTTCACCCTGGCCGCTGGCTTGGTGGTGCTGTTCGCCGCCGTGACCGCCACCCGCAGCGAGCGCGAGCGCGAGTTCGCCGTCATGCGTGCTGTGGGGGCACCATCACAACTGTTGCGGCAGGTGCAGCGTGCCGAACTGGCGGGCGTGGGCCTGCTGGCGGGTTTCCTGGCCTCGTTGGTGGCGGTGGTGGTGGGCTGGGCCCTGGCACGTTATGTGTTCGAATTCGCCTGGACGGCATCGCCCTGGGTGCCGCTGGGCGGGGCCCTGTCGGGCGCCGTGCTGGCCCTGGCCGCTGGCTGGTGGGGCCTGCGCAGCGTGCTGCGCACCCCGGTGGTGGAAACCCTGCGCAAGGCGCCAACCTGATGACAACCGACCATTCTTCCTCCAATGCCACCACCATGCCCGCCACGCCTTTCGAGTGGATAGGTGGTGAGGCGCGTGTGCTGGCCTTGGTCACGCGCTTCTACGACCTCATGGACCTGGAGCCCGCTTACCGCGAGCTGCGCGCGGCCCACGGGAGCAGCCTGGAGAGCGCCCGCGAAAAGTTGTTCTGGTTTTTGTGCGGCTGGCTGGGTGGCCCCAACCACTACACCGATCGCTTCGGCCACCCGCGCCTGCGCATGCGCCACATGCCTTTTGCCATCGGCATATTGGAGCGCGACCAGTGGCTGGCCTGCATGGACCAGGCCATGGGCGAGGTGGACGTGCCCGCCGCGTTGCGCGAGCGGCTGAAGACCAGCTTCTTCCAGACCGCCGACTGGATGCGCAACACGCCGTGACGTGACGGCTTGACCGCCGTTCAGTCCGGGATCGCCGGCTCCACCAGTTGTGCCAACTGCGCCAGCGACTCCTGCCAGCCCAGGTAGCACATCTCCATCGGGATGGCCTCGGGGATGCCCGATTGCACGACGCTCAGCTCGGTGCCACACAAGACCGGGCGCAGGCTGACCGTCACCTCCAGGGTGCCCGGCAGGTTTGGGTCGTCAAAACGGTCGGTGTAGCGCAGCTTCTCGTTCGGCACCAGTTCCAGATATTCACCACCAAACGAATGGCCGTGGCCGGTGCTGAAGTTGCGGAAAGACATGCGGTGGGCGCCGCCCACGCGCGCGTCCAGCTGGTGCACCTGGCAGGTGAAGCCATAGGGTGGCAGCCACTTGGCCATGGCATCGGCTTCCAGGAAGGCGCGGTAGACCCGCTCGGGTGGGGCACGCAGAACGCGGTGCAGTTGAACAGTGCCAGTGGCCATGGTGAGCTCCTTCGGTGTTGAGGGGATGTGTGCTGACGACGGATCAGGGACCGCGAAATCGACAGCTTCAGCGCGACGGGACACACAAATATTGCAGCCCGGTGACAGCCGCCGCAGTTTCTGGATAGCGGCACCGGTTCACGCCCCCTACGCTGCAACGGTCGGATCACATTCTGCGCCGATGCCCTGAACCCCTGCAGCACCTGGAGCCCGCATGAAAGAGCATTCCTTCCTGAGCCACGACCGGTTTCTTTTGGCCACCTTTTCCACCAACTGTGGGGGCGGCATGACCGTCTCCAAGCTGCCCAACCGCTGGGTGGCGAACTGGGAGAACAACCTCAAGCTCGGGCGCATGCTCGACGAAGCCGGCATCGATTTCATGCTGCCCATCGCTCGATGGATTGGCTATGGTGGCGAGACCGATTTCCACGGCGGCGTGCTCGAAACCGTGACCTGGGCCACCGCCTTGTTGGCCCACACCCGCAACATCACCGTGTTTGCCACGGTGCACACCGCCGCCAACCACCCGGTGGTGCTGGCCAAGCAAATCGCCACCATGTCGCAGATCGGCGCCGGGCGCGTGGGCCTGAACATCGTCGCCGGCTGGAACCAGCCCGAGTACGAAGCCCTGGGCCTGACGCTGGCGCCCGATCACGAAACGCGCTACGGCTATGCGCAGGAGTGGTACGACGTGGTGCGCAAACTCTGGAACAGCGAAGAAAAGTTCGATTGGCACAGCGACTTCTTCCACCTCAAAGGCGTCTATGGCAATCCGCGCCCGGACACCATGCCGCCCATCATCAACGCCGCCGGCTCGGGCCAGGGGCGTGATTTCGCGGCGCGCAACGCCAACTTCCTCTTCACCCCGGCCATCGACCTGTCCCGCTCCAAAGACGAGGTGATCGAGTTGAAGGCCAAAGGTGAGGCCAATGGCCGCAAGGTCGATGTGCTGACCTTCTCGCACGTGGTGTGCGCGCCCACCGAGGCCGAGGCCAAGGCGCGCTGGCAACACACGCTGGACAACGCCGACTGGGCTGCGGTGGACAACCTCGTGCGGTTGCAATTCGCCCACGCGCACTCGTTCCCGCACGACCTGTTGGCCCTTATCCGCGAGCGCATGGCAGCTGGTCACGGTGGCTACCCGTTGGTGGGCACCCCCGAGCAGGTTGCCGATGGCATTTGCGCCTTGCACGAAGCGGGTTTTCGCGGCACCACCTTGTCCTTCGTGGACTACGTGGAAGAGTTCCCCTACTTCCGCGACAACGTCTTGCCCATCCTGCACGCGCGGGGCATCCGTTGATGGGCCCGGTGGCGCTGGCTGTGGCCCCAACCGCCGACACCGAGGCGCCCCATGCCGGGTCTGTCGATGCGACCACCTTCCGGCAGGCCATGCGCCAGCTGGCCGGTGGCGTGTGCGCCATCAGTGCCAGCGACGACGACGGCCGACGCACCGGCATGACGGTGACGTCGGTGGTGTCGTTGTCGCTGCAGCCGGCCGAACTGGTGGTGTCCATCAACCAGAACAGCTCGTCCTGGCCGGTGATATCGCGCAGCGGCCGCTTTGGCGTCAACCTGCTGGATGCTGGGCAGGCCACCGTGGCCCAGCGTTTTGCCGGTGTGGGCGGTGTGCAGGGCGCTGCCCGCTACGAGGGCGCCGATTGGCAAAAGACCGATGACGGTGTGTGGCTTTTGGCCGATGCGCCCGTGGCGCTGGCCTGCGCCGTGGCCCAGGTGTGGACCCGCCACAGCCATGCGCTGGTGGTCGGGCGCATCACTGCCGCCACCGGCCGTGTGTTGCAAGGGCAGGGCGCGCCCGCCGCGCCGCTGTTGTATTGGCAAGGCCGCTACGGCGGTTTTGTGCCGGGCTGATCTGTGCGCATCAGGGATGTTGCGTATGTTCGAAATTGATTGAAGGTTCAACAATCTGATCTTCAAGCGATGGATCAGGAGCGCGTGCAATGGCAACAGGCATGGTCGGTGTATCGGCAGCTGCAGGGGGCTTGCTGGCGCAGTACGCCCGGGTGGTCTCGCGTGACCTCGACGAAGTGCGCGATGGCGTGGGCCGCGTGTTTTGCGAGCACCGGCTGCAGGTGGCCGGAACGCCACGCGCGCTGGACACCCGGCTGTACTACCGCCAGCTGCGCAGCGTGGGCATTGGTCGCATGAGCTATGGCGCCGCGGTCGACATCGATCCCGGCATGCTGAACGATTTCTACCTGCTGCAAATACCCACCCGGGGACACGAGGTGGTGGACGTGGCCGGGCGGCGTGTGTGGTCCACACCCGACACCGCTTCGCTTGTCAGCCCCCAACAAGACTTTCGCATGCGCCACGGCGCCGACACCGAAAAACTCTTCTTGCGGGTGGATCGCGCGGCGCTCGAGCGCCAGTACGCCCGGTTGTACGGGCAAGCGCCGCAAGGCGCGTTGGCGTTTGCGCCCGACGTCGCCCTGGACACCGGCCCCGGCAGCTCGGTGCGGCGCCTGCTGCTGTGGCTGGCGGGTGAAGCTTCCGGGGGCATGCTGCTGGAGCAGACCATCAGCACCGCCAGCGTGGAAGACATGGTGCTCACCGCGCTGCTCGATGGTCTGCCCCACAACCAGCGACCCACACCGCCCAGCGGCAGTGTGGGATTGTCGCCCCGTGTGGTGCGGCGCGCGCGCGAATTCATCGAGCAGCACATCGACGAAGCCTTGAGCGTGGGCGACATCGCGGCCCACGCCGGCGTCAGCGCCCGCACCTTGCACATGGGCTTCCGCAAGTACCACAACACCACCCCCATGGCCTACCTGCGCGACCTGCGGCTGGACCGCGTGCGAGCCGACCTGCTGCGTGGCGACGACAGCGTGGCCGCCAGCCACAGCGTCACCGCCACCGCTGTTCGCTGGGGCTTCACCCACCTGGGCCAGTTCGCAGCTTGTTACCGCAAGCGCTTTGGCGAGCTGCCCTCACAAACCCGGCAGCGCGCGCGTCATTGAAGGGCAGGTCACCATGGAGCGGTTGCCGGGGCATGCTTAAAGCAGTTCCCCCAGCCACGTCACCAGCAGTGGCACCCCACACAAAAACAGCAAGCCCCACAAAAGGTAGTTGCCCGTGGCCGGGTTGAAATCGGGCCAGATCTTGTGCCAGGCCTTGCGCATCAGCCAGCGGCCGATGGCCACGTCAAAGCTGGCCATGAACAACGCGAGAAACACCCCGAGCAGTAGCAGATGCTCCGGCGCATGCAAGTCCATGGGAGGCACGAGAAAAAAGCAGATGCCAAAGGCCAAGGCCGAACCCGTCAAAGCGCTCAGCTTGATCGCACGCTCCTTGCCTATGCGCGGCACCACCAGCACCGTGCGCGCAATCCCATGCAGCGTTTCGGCGCAGGCCAACACCACGGCCAGGGCGAGTATGCGGGTCAGGAGGGTGGGGTCCATGGGGCGGGGCAGTGGTCTGCGTCGATTTCAAGCTATCAGGGGTGCGCGCTTGGCTGCACTGGCGTCATCCCCGGACACCCCCCGGCCGGAGCAACACCACCAAAGCCCCCGCGCCACCGTCCACCGGCCGCGCCTGCACAAACGCCATCACCTCGTTCTTCTGAATCAGCCAGCTGTGCACCCGGCCTTTGAGCACCGGCATGCGGCCGGGCGACCCCAGTCCTTTGCCATGCACCACGCGCACGCAGCGCAGGCCGGCTTTGTGGGCTTCGCGGATGAACTGACCCAGGGCTTCGCGCGCGTCTTCGCGGCGCAGACCGTGCAGGTCGATCTGGCGCTGGATGCTCCAGGTGCCGGCGCGCAGGCGGCGCACCACGTCCACGCCCATGCCGGGGCGGCGAAAGCTGAGGTGTTCGTCGGTGTGCAGCAGGGTTTCGGCGTCGAACTCGTCGGACAGGGCCTCTTGCATCACCGCCTGCTCGTCGCGTTCACGCTGCAGGGGCAAGGGCAGGGCAGGCGTGGGGCGCAGGTGTTTGTGGCCACCGCTGCGCAGGGGCTTGACGGGGCCCACCGCGTTGGCAAACAGGTTTTTGCGCGCCAGACGCTCCCGCTCGGCCGCCAGCCGCGCGGCTTCTTGCGCCGCCCGGGCCTGGCGTTGCGCCTGCAGTTGCTTCTGCAGTTGTTTGAGTTCGGACAGCCCGTGCACTTTCATGCCGGGTATTGTCGGTGCGCCGGGTGGGCCGCGTCAGACCAAGCCCATTTCGGCCATGGACCGCCAATGTCCAGCGCACACCACCATGTGGTCGAGCACCCGCACATCCACCAGGGCGAGGGCGCTTTTGAGGGTTTGTGTGAGCATTTCGTCGGCCTTGGACGGTTCGGCCACGCCGCTGGGGTGGTTGTGGGCCAGCACCACGGCGGCGGCATGGTGGTGCAGGGCGCGCAACACCACCTCTCGCGGGTACACGCTGGTTTGTGCCAAAGTGCCGCGGAACATTTCTTCGAGCACGATGAGGCGGTGCTGGCTGTCCAGGAACAGCACCGCAAACACCTCGTGCGGCTTGGCGCCCAGCTGCAATTGCAGGTAGTGGCCCACAGCCTGGGGCGAGTCGAACACCGGCTGCTGGCGCAGTTGCTCGCTCAAGGCGCGGCGCGCCAGTTCGAGCACCGCCACCAGTTCGGCGCGTTTGGCCGGGCCCAGGCCTTTGATGCTTTTGAGCGCGTCGGCCGGTGTGTGCAGCAGGCCGGCCACACCACCGAAGCGGTCCACCAGGTCTTGCGCCAGCAGCAGCACGTTTTTGCCCGGCAGGCCGGTGCGCAGCAGCAGGGCCAGCAGTTCGGCGTCGCTCAAGGCGCCGGGGCCGCGCGCCAGCAGTTTTTCGCGCGGGCGTGCCTCGTGTGGCAGCGCTTGCAGCGTGACTTGGCCTGATGTCATGGACCTCTCCCTCCCGTTTTTTACAATACGAGTTTATTCAGCGGCCGCCGGTCGCGACCGCGTTCATCGCCCCCACCATGCCCCAAGTCGATTCCGCCTCGTTTCTCACCCTCCACTATCGGCTGTCGGGGCCGGACGGGCGTGCCTTCATCACCACCTTTGACGGCCCGCCGGCCACGCTGAGCCTGGGCATGGGCGAGCTGTCGCCGGCCATCGAACAGCGCCTGCTGGGCCTGGAAGAAGGCACCCACACCACCTTCGAGTTGCCCGCTGGCGAGGCGTTTGGCGAGCGCCAGCCCGAGATGGTGCAGTGGGTGGCGCGCAAGTTGCTCAACGAA
>DASUIK010000119.1:0-13841 GCA_036279795.1 Burkholderiaceae bacterium
CCAATGCCACGCCACGCTCGGTGACCAGCTTGACTGCCTCGAGCTTGAACTCGCGACTGAAAGTCCTTCTTCTCTCCATGAACCACCTCCGGTTTCATCTTCCACCTTAACAAGGTGTCTTTGAAACCGGCAGCAGCCCAATCAATAAAAAATCCAGCGTAACTGATAGTTGCGCTGGGTTTCTGAAAATTGAGCGATTTAGGGTAGGACTACTTTCCCCAAGAGTCCTTCAACCCTGTCACCCGGTTGAACACAGGGCTGCCGCAAGTGTGGTCTTTGCGGTCCGCCACAAAGTACCCAAACCGCTCAAACTGGAATTTCTGGTCCGGCTTGGCAGCAGCCAGTGACGGTTCCACGTAGGCCGTCACCACCTTCCGGCTGTCGGGATTGAGGGCATCGAGGAAGTTCTTGCCCCCCGCATCCGGGTGCGGGTCGCTGAACAGGCGGTCGTACAGGCGCACTTCGGCGCTCACGCCGCTGGCCACGCTCACCCAGGTGATGGCCGCCTTGGCTTTCACGCTGTCGGCGCCGGGGGTGCCGCTCTTGGTGCCGGCAATCACTTTGGCGTGGACTTCGGTCACCTTGCCATCCGCGTCTTTGGCGCAGCCGGTGCATTCGATGACGTAGCCGCCTTTGAGGCGCACGACGTTACCGGGGAACAGGCGTTTGTAGCCCTTGGGCGGCACTTCTTCAAAGTCTTCGCGCTCAATCCACACGGCTTTGCCGATTTTGAACACACGGTCGGGCGGTGGGGTTTGGCCTTCAGCAATGGCGCTGTGGGGCAGGGCGGGTTGGGTGCAGTCTTCGGTGTAGTCGTCAGAGCCGAAGGTTTCGGCCCAGTTGGTCAGCACCAGTTTCACCGGGTCCAGCACGGCCATGCCACGGTGGGCTTTGTTTTCCAGGTCTTCGCGCAGGCAGCCTTCGAGCGTGCTGTAGTCGATCCAGCTGTCGCTTTTGGTCACGCCAATGCGTTCGGCAAACAGCTGGATGGCCTCGGGCGTGTAGCCCCGGCGGCGCAGGCCCACGATGGTGGGCATGCGGGGGTCGTCCCAGCCGCTCACTTTGCCTTCGTTCACCAGTTGCGCCAGCTTGCGTTTGCTGGTGATGACGTAGGTGAGGTTGAGGCGCGCAAATTCGTATTGGCGCGGCGGCGGGGCTTTGAGCAGGCCACCCACGACCCGCCCGTCGGGGAGTTTCGTGTTTTCTGCCAGGCGCTCCAGCAGCCAGTCGTAGAAGGGGCGCTGGTCTTCAAACTCCAGCGTGCAGATGCTGTGGGTGATCTGCTCCAGCGCGTCTTCAATGGGGTGGGCAAAGGTGTACATCGGGTAGATGCACCATTTGTCGCCGGTGTTGTGGTGGGTGGCGCGGCGGATGCGGTAGATGGCCGGGTCGCGCAGGTTGATGTTGGGCGAGGCCATGTCGATCTTGGCGCGCAGCACGGCGGCGCCGTCGGCCAGCTTGCCGTCGCGCATCTCGCGGAAGCGGGCCAGGTTTTCGGCGGGCGTGCGGGTGCGGAAGGGGCTGTCCACGCCGGGCTTGCCAAAGTCGCCCCGGTTCACGCGCATTTCTTCGGCGGTCTGTTCATCCACGTAGGCGTGTCCGGCTTCAATCAGGTGCTCCGCCGCGCGGTACATGAAGTCGAAGTAGTTGCTGGCGTAGTAGAGGTGGTCTTCCTTTTTGCCACCAAAGTCAGACGCCCAGCCAAAGCCGAGCCAGTGCACGGCGTCGACGATGGCGTCCACGTATTCCTGTTCTTCTTTCTCAGGGTTGGTGTCGTCAAAGCGCAGGTGGCACACGCCGCCGTAGTCGCGCGCCAGGCCAAAGTTCAGGCAGATGCTTTTGGCGTGGCCCACGTGCAGGTAGCCGTTGGGCTCGGGCGGAAAGCGGGTGCGGATCTTGGCAGGGTCGGGCTGGCCGGCCTGGTGGTGGGCGGCGTCGCCAGGGCTGCCGCCCCATTGGCGGGTGGCGTAAGTGCCTTGGGCCAGGTCTTTTTCAATGATCTGGCGCAGGAAGTTGCTGGCCTTGGCATCGGTGTCGGCGGGAGTGGGGTGCGCGTTGGAGCTCATCCCCAGATTCTAGGCGGCGGCCCTGCTTACTCTTGGGGCACTCCCTATTGACCGAAGCGTGGCCCGTCCTTCAGAAATTCCAGCTCTTCCGGCGTGCTGTTGCGGCCCAGCACCGCGTTGCGGTGCGGAAAGCGGCCAAAGCGTGCCACGATGTCGCGGTGCAGCACGGCGTACTGCAGGTTGTTGGCCAGGATGTCTTTCAAACCCTCGGGGGCGCCCGCCAGCAGGCGCTCAAAACAGGCCACGCAGGCGTTTTGCTGGGCCAGGGTTTCCGCGTGCATCAGCGGCATGTAGACAAACAGGCGGCCGGCGCGGGGCAGGGCCGCGTCTTCGCCGGCGTCCAGCGTGCGCTGGCTCAGCGTCTGGGCGCGGGCATCACCCGCAAAAGCGCGGGCCTGGCCCCGGTACACGTTGCGGCTGAACTGGTCCAGCAGCAGGATGAGCGCGAGGCGGGCCAGGGGCGTGGCCTCCCAATCGGCCAGGCCGCCGGCCATGGCCTCTTCCACCAGCGGGCCAAATTGGGCGCGGATGTTGGCGTCCACTTCGGCGCCACCCTTGAACCACAGGTCGCCCCGGTGGGGTTGGGGCCAGTCTGTCAGAGGGTCGTCGCCCAGCCAGAAGTGCAGAACCTGGGCAGCGGCGGGGGGCAGAGTGTTCATGGCGGTGGGTGTTGTGGCAGCAACTGGGCATTCTAGAAGTCGCGTGTAACATCCGCGCCGCGCCCGTCGCACATACCCCCCACCGTTTGCAGCATGTCCAAAGACCGTTCCCGGTTGCCTCTCATCGATGCCTTGAAGGCCGTGGCCTCGCAGTTCATCGTGCTGCACCATTTGGCGTTTTATGGGCCCATGTCCGATTTCACCCACAAGCTGTGGCCTGCGCTGGTGGAATGGCTGAGCCAGGACGCGCGCATCGCGGTGCAGGTGTTTCTGGTCATCAGTGGTTTCCTGTCGGCTCGCTCGCTCGCGCCCCATGGTGAACTGCGGGCGCGCCACCCGTGGCGGCTGGTGGTGTCGCGCTACATCAAGATCAGCCTGCCTTACCTGGCGGCGCTGCTGGTGGCCATGGTGTGTACCGAGGTGGCCCGCCACTGGATGACCCACGATTCCGTGCCCGACACACCGCACATGCTGCAGTTCCTGGCCCATGCCTTGCTGCTGCAAAGCGTGTTGCAGGTGGACGCGCTGTCGGCCGGTGTTTGGTACGTCGCCATCGACTTCCAGCTGTTTGTGCTGTTCGTGGCCGTGCTGTGGCTGTCGCGCAGCCTGGCCGATGGCGCCACACGCGCGTCGGCCTACGCGCTCATGCTGCTGATGGCCTCGTTGGCGCTGGCCTCGCTGTTCTATTTCAACCGCAACGCCGACTGGGACAACTGGGCGCTGTATTTCATGGGTGCCTACACCCTGGGCGCCGTGACCTCGTGGGCCAGCCAGACCGGGGCGGGCCACGGCTGGCGTTGGCTGGCGGTGCTGCTGGTGCTGGCCACCGTGGTGGCCTTGGCGGTGGATTTTCGCGAGCGCCTGGCCCTGGCGCTGGCCGTGGCCGTGTTGCTGGGTGTGGCGCAGTGGGGCGGCTGGCTGGCCACTTTCCCGCGCAGCCGCGTGCTGGCCTACCTGGGGCAGATTTCTTACTCGGTGTTCTTGCTCAACTTCCCGGTGGGGCTGGTCGTCAACGCCGCCTTCACCCGCTTTGCCCCCGCCGATCCCACCGTGCAAACCCTGGGGGTGGTGCTGGCCTGGCTGGCGTGCAACCTGGCGGGCGCGCTGTTCTACCACCAGGTGGAGTACCGGCTGCGGCGCCTGGGTTGAGGCCGCGTTGAGGGCATTGGGGGAGCTTGGGCGTTACGTTTTCTCACGGTCTTGACACTTAGAGGCGGGCACGGCGGGCCGAACTGCGGTGCAATAAAGACCCGGGCTGCCTGCCCGTGTATTGGAGACCCACATGACTTCTGACCGCTCATCCCACACCACGCGCCGCTGGCAGGGCCTTGGCCTGGCCTGGGTGGCTGGCTTGTGCGCCCTGGGCGCCGCCAGTGTGGCGCAGGCCCGCGATCTGAATTGGTCCATCGGCATCGCCTCACCCGGCGTGTCGGTGGGCGTGTCCAACCACCAACCCTTGGTCGTTTATCCGCAGCCTTACTACGTGCAGCCGCAGCCGGTGTACCAGGTGCGGCCCGTGCCGGGCTACGTGCAGCCGGTGGTCGTCTACCCACAGCCGACCGTGGTGTATGGGCCGCCGCCCGGTTGGCGCCACAAGCACCGCCATGGTCACAAGCACGACCGTGACCGCTGGGACCGCGACGACGATTACCGTCGCTGGCGCTGACGCCACATCCCTGCGCTGATTTCCAAGGGTCCCGCTGCATGCAAGTGCAGCGGGTTTTTTCATCGCCGGGCCGCCCCAAGATGGAAAAGCGCCCCCTGGGGGCAGCAACCCGCGCAGCGGCGGAGTGTGGGGCCATTTTCCTGCCTGCTTTGCCCGTGCTTCACACAACCCTTACCCCTGTGCCACGGTGCATTGCTGCGGGCTTTCTACAATTTGGGCATGAACCTCAAGAAGTGGAGCGCCTTGGCGCTGGTGTTGGCGGCCGCCGCAGGTGGCGCTTTCTGGTGGAGCCAACGCGGCGAGGCGCAAGCCGTGAGCTACCGCACCGGCAAGATCGAACGCGGCAGCCTGCAAGCCTCGGTGTCGGCCAGCGGTGCCGTCAACCCCGTCACCCAGGTGTCGGTGGGCACACAGGTCAGCGGCCAAATTCGCGACCTGTATGTGGACTACAACGCCGAGGTGAAGGCTGGGCAGCTGATCGCGCAGATCGACCCCGAAACATTTGAGTACCGCGTGCGTTCCGCCCAGGCCGATCTGGACGCCGCCCGCGCCAACGTGCTGACCGCGCAGGCCAACGCCGCCGCCAGCCGCGCCAACCTGTCGCGCGCGCAGACCGATCTGGCCGAAGCCCAGCGCAGCCACGACCGCAACCTCAACCTCGTGGCCCAGGGTTTCATCACCCAGAGCGAGGCCGACCGGACCCGTGCCCTGGTGGCATCGGCGGGCGAGGCGGTCAAGTCGGCCCAGGCGCAGCTGGGCGTGAGCGAGGCGCAGATCAAATCGGCCCAGGCCACGGTGGCCCAGCGCGACGCGGTGCTGGCGCAGGCCGGGGTGGACTTGGGGCGCACTCGCATCAAGTCGCCGGTGGATGGCATCGTCATCAAGCGCGCGGTGGAGCGCGGCCAGACGGTGGCCGCCAGCCTGCAGTCGCCCGAGTTGTTCGTGATCGCGCAAAACCTCTCCGACATGCAGGTGGACGCCAGCATCGACGAGGCCGATGTGGGCCGCATCCGCACCGGCCTCAAGGCCACCTTCACCGTGGACGCCTTCCCTGGCCAAACCTTCGAGGGTGAGGTGCGCCAGGTGCGCAAGGCGGCCCAAAACGTGGCCAACGTGGTGACCTATGTGGCCGTGGTGCGCTTCTCCAATGCCGGCGGCCGTTTGTTGCCGGGCATGACGGCCAACGTGCGCATCCTCACCGATGCGCGCGAAAACGCCCTCAAACTGCCCAACGCCGCCTTGCGCGTGCGCTTGCCTGGTGTCGAGCCCGCTGGCACCGCTCCGGCCGATCCAGCGGCGCCGGCGGCCGCGGCGGCACCCGGCGGGCGCAACCCCATGGCCGAATTCCGGGACCGCCTGATCCAGCAGCTCAAGCTCACCGAAGACCAGATCGGCAAGGTCGATGGCATTTTTGCCGCCGCCCGGCCGCAGTTCCAGGCCCTTCGCGAGCTGGCCGAGAAGGACCGACCCAAGGCACGCGAGCGCATCATGCTGGAGGTGCGTGCCCGCATCACCGACGTGCTCACGCCCGAACAAAAGCCGGTGTACGCCGCCATGGTGGCCGAGCTGGCGGGCCGCCAGGCCACGCGCGGCCGGGTGTTTGTGCTGGGGCCTGATGGCAAGCCCCAGGCGTTCGACGTGCGCCTGGGCATCAGCGACGGCAGCATGACCGAACTGCTGCTGGCGCCCGACTCGCCTGCGGCGGCCACGCTCAAGGCCGGTGCCGAAGTCGTGGTGGGCACGCAGGCAGCGGCGGCCCGCACCGCCAGCGGTCCGCGCTTCTCGTTCTGACGGGCCACATCCATGGCGCTGATCCAGGTCGAACACCTGCGCAAGAGCTACACCCTGGGCGGGCAGACCGTGCGTGCCCTGGACGACGTGAGCCTGTCCATCGAGGCCGGCGATTTCGTGGCCATCATGGGCGCGTCCGGCTCGGGCAAGTCCACGCTGATGAACATGCTGGGTTGTCTGGACCGGCCCGACAGCGGCAGCTACCAGCTCGCCGGCGAGGCGGTGCAGGCCATGTCGTCCGACCAGCTCGCAGAGGTGCGCAACCGCCGCATTGGCTTTGTGTTCCAGCAGTTCAACCTGCTGCCACGCACCACCGCGCTGGAAAACGTGGAGCTGCCCATGGTGTACGCCGGCGTGAAGGCGGCGGACCGCCATCAGCGCGCTCTGGCTGCATTGCAGCGCGTGGGTCTGGGCGAGCGCACGGGCCACACACCGTCCGAGCTGTCGGGCGGGCAGCAGCAGCGCGTGGCGATCGCGCGTGCGCTGGTCAACCAGCCCCAGCTCATCCTCGCCGATGAACCCACGGGCGCCCTCGATTCGCGCACCAGCGACGACATCATGACCCTGCTTGCCGAGCTCAACGAACAAGGCATGACGGTGGTGCTGGTGACCCATGAGCACGACGTGGCCACCTGGGCGCGCCGGCGCCTGGTGTTTCGCGATGGGCGCCTGGTGGAAGACGCGCGCCAGCCCGGCCGCCGCGCCGGTGCAGTGCAGGAGGCGCAGGCATGAACACGCTGGCCGCCATCCGCAGTGCCTGGCGTGCGTTGCGCGCCAACATGCTGCGCAGCCTGCTCACCATGTTGGGCATCATCATCGGCGTGGCCGCCGTCATCACCATGATCGCGGTGGGGCAGGGCGCCACCGACCGGGTGCAGGAGTACATGAAGGTGCTCGGCGCCAACGTCATGCTGGTGTTGCCCGGCGGAGCCAATTCGGGCGGGGTGCGCCAGGGCGCCCAAACCGCCCAAGGCCTTACCGAAGAGGACGCCAAGGCCATTGCGCTGGAAGTGCCCGAGGTGCAGGTGGCCGCGCCCAGTTCGCGCGCCACCGTGCAGGCGGTGTACGGCAACAGCAACTGGAGCACCCCGGTGTTTGGTGCCACCAACGACTACCTGGAGGCCCGCGACTGGCCGCTGGAGAGTGGCCGCATGTTCGAGACCGCCGAGTTGCAGGGGGCGGCCAAGGTGGCCCTCATAGGCAAGACGGTGGCGCGTGAGCTGTTTGGCGAGCAAGACCCCATCGACCAGGTGGTGCGCCTGCGTTCGGTGCCGGTCACCATCGTCGGCGTGCTCTCGCCCAAGGGCCAGAATTCCTGGGGCTCTGACCAGGACGACATCATGCTCGTGCCCATCAGCACCTTCCGCAACCGGCTGCAGGGCGACACCTCGGGTCGCCTCAAGCGCGTGGCCACCATTTCGGTCAAGGTGCGCGACGGTGCCGACATGAAGGTGGCCGAGGAAAGCATCACCGAGCTGCTGCGCCAACGCTTCCGGGTGCAACCCGGTGCCGACGAGCCGTTCCGCATCCGCAACCTCACCGAAATGCTGCAGACCCAGGAGGCATCCAGCCGCACCATGACGCTGCTGCTGTCGGCCGTGGCTGGCATCAGCCTGGTGATTGGGGGCATCGGCATCATGAACATCATGCTGGTGAGCGTGACCGAGCGCACGCGTGAGATCGGCCTGCGCATGGCGGTGGGCGCGCGCGGGCGCGACATCCTCTCGCAGTTCCTCATCGAGGCCGTGACGCTGAGCCTGGTGGGCGGTGCAGTGGGCGTGCTGCTGGGGGCGGCAGCCACCTGGGCGGTGGGCGAATTTGCGGGCTGGAAGGTCAGCATGACGCTGGACTCCATCGTGCTGGCCGCCGGCTTTGCTGCGCTGGTGGGCGTGTTTTTTGGTTACTACCCGGCACACAAGGCTTCACGTTTGTTGCCCATCGAGGCCCTGCGGCACGAGTAGACTCTGGGGCTTGCCTTCGGCTGCCCCCATGCGTCTTTGCCCACCCTCCCGGATTCACTCGCCACGCTTTGCCAAGCTTTGGGTTTGGCTGTGCCTGTGTGTCGCCATGCTGCTGGGCGCCTGTGCGTCGACCGGCCTGGCGCCACGTGTGGTCACGGTGTCAGAGGCCCAACTGGCGCAGCGCATTGCCGAACAGTTCCCCGTGCGCCAGCGCTACCTCGATCTGTTCGACCTCACCCTGTCGTCTCCGCGTGTGCGCTTGATGCCGGCAGAGAACCGCATTGGCACCCGCGTGGACTACGCCTTGGGTGATTTCTGGGGCAGCTCGCGTCGGTTTGACGGCGCCTTGACCCTGAGCTATGGCCTTCGCTTCGAGCCGTCCGACCGCAGCGTTCGCATGACCGACGTGAAGGTGGAGGCCTATGACGTGCCTCGTCTGAGCGGCCCCCTGGCACAGCAGGCCCAGCGCCTGGGCGCGTTGGTGGCCGAGCACCTGCTCAACGATTTCAGCCTGCACCGCTTCAAGCCCGAAGACCTTCAACTGGCCCAGCAGCGAGGCTTTCGCCCGGGGGCGCTGCGGGTGGTGGACGGCGGGCTGCAACTCGAACTCCTTCCTCTTTCAAACTGACACCGCCCATTCATGGATCCTGTTTTGTTGCTCAAGGCCGCCGTCATGGGGGTGGTCGAAGGGCTGACCGAGTTTTTGCCCATTTCCTCCACCGGTCACCTCATCCTGGCTGCTGCGCTGCTCGATTTGCAGGGCGACAAGATCAAGCTGTTCGAAATCGTCATCCAGACCGGGGCCATCATGGCCATCGTCTCGCTTTACTTTCAGAAGCTGTGGCAGACCGCCAAGGGCTTGGCGACCGAGCGCGAGGCGCAGCGGTTCACCGCCAACGTGCTCATCGGTTTCTTGCCTGCGGCGCTGGCCGGCGTGATGTTCATTGGCTTCATCAAGAAGGTGTTGTTCAGCCCCATCGTGGTGGCGCTGGGTTTTATTGTGGGTGGGGTGGTCATCCTTTGGGCGGAACGCCGTCACGCGGGCGCCCAGGTGCGGGTGGACAGCGTGGACCATTTGCGTTGGGGTGACGCGCTCAAGATCGGCCTCATCCAGTGCCTGGCCTTGGTGCCTGGCGTCAGCCGTTCGGGCGCCACCATCATCGGTGGCATGGCCATTGGGCTGTCGCGCCGTGCCGCGACCGAGTTCAGCTTTTTCCTCGCCATCCCCATGCTGTTTGGCGCGGCCGTGTACGACCTGTACAAACACGCCAACCTGCTGAGTGCGGCCGACCTGCCGCTGTTCGCCGTGGGGCTGCTGGCGTCTTACGTGTCGGCCTGGGCCTGCGTGCGTTGGCTGCTGCGCTTTGTGGCCAGCCACACCTTCGTGCCCTTCGCCTGGTACCGCATCGTGTTCGGCGGCTTCATCCTGCTGTCGGCGTGGGCGGGCTGGATTCGTTGGGTGGGCTGAACACGGCCACCCTGTCGCCGCCCGCGCGCGCCGCTTCGGCACGGGCTGCGGCGGCATGGGCTTGCAGGTCGTGCACGTTGTCGCCGTGGGCGGGGTACATGGCCAGGCCGATGCTGGCAGACACCTGAAGCCAATGCCCGTCCACCACCA
The DNA here is from genome assembly GCA_036279795.1 of Burkholderiaceae bacterium. Taxonomy (GTDB): domain Bacteria; phylum Pseudomonadota; class Gammaproteobacteria; order Burkholderiales; family Burkholderiaceae_C; genus Hydrogenophaga. The sequence goes on from DASUIK010000119.1 coordinate 9,762, forward strand.
GCGGCTCGTTGATGTGGTGGCGCAGCTTGTCGGCCACGGCCAATGCGTCGTCGGTGTCTTCCACGTTTTCCAGCAGCAGCACAAACTCATCGTTGCCGGTGCGCGCCACCGAATCAGAAGCACGGGTGCAGGTGGCCATGCGCCGCGCAGCTTGGCGGATCACATGTTTGCCCATCTCAAAGCCCAGGGCCTCGTTGATGGGCGAGACGCCTTCGAGCAGCACCTCCATCACCACAAAGGCGCTGCGGTTGCGCCGCGCGCTGGCCAGCGCGTGTGAAAGCCGGTCGGCCAGCAGCGCGCGGTTGGGCAGATCGGTCAGCGGGTCGCGCTGGGCCATCACTCCCAGTTGGGATTCGGCCTGCTTGAGCGCTTCGATGTCCATCACCACACCGGCCACGGTTTCGGCCTGGCCGTGCACGTCGCGCGCCAGCACCCGGCCGCGCCATGACAGCCAGCCCCAACGGCCCGCACCTCTGGCCATGCGGACCTCGCAGTCCATCTGATCACTGGCGCCCGACAGGGCTTGACGCCAAGCGGTGCGCCAGCCGTCGAGGTCTTGTGGGTGCAGCAGCAGCTCGACCGCCGCCAGACTGACGGAGCCAGCCGAGGTATCGGCCAGGCCGATCAGTGCGCGCGTGCGCTCATCCACCTGGAGCAACTGCGAGGCGGTCAGCCAGTCCCACAAGCCGGCCTGGGTGCACGCCAAGGCATTGCGCAGCCGCAGCAACTCAGCCTGGGCGTCTGGCTCAATGGCGGGCGCCGCGACGGGAGTCCGGGGCGAGGCGCTGATGCGCCGGGCATGGGTCATGGCTTGGTGGTGACAGTCCTGTCCGGGATGACAAGTTGGTCAGAATTGTCACCAATTATTTCCCAGTATCGCGTTGTTCACAATATGTTACGCCGTGGGTGCGTTGTGAAGCTCAGCGAGTACCTCGTCGATGAGTGCTGCCGTCTCCTGGGGTTGCTCCATGGGGAACAGGTGGCTGCCTTCGACCATGCGCAGGCGTTGCGGGTGGGCTCGGCCCACCACCTTGTGGGTCATGGTCATGCCCACCTGTTGCATTTCCTGCGAGCGTGTGCCGCCGATGAAGGCCACCGGGCAGGCCAGCGGGTGGCGGCGCAGCAGCCGGTCCAGCTGGTGGGGCAGGGTGTTGTAGATGGCGGTCTCGATGTCGCGGTCAAAGCCCAGCACGCGGCGCACGCCTTGAGGTGTGGGCTGGTCGTGGGTGCAGTGGGCCACGTAGTCGCGCAGCACCTGCGGATGCCAGTGGGCAAACGCGCGCTTGTGCTGGAAGTGCGCCAGCGCCTCGGCTTCGCTGCCCCACTGGTTGCGCCGGCTCCGGCTCACCTTGCCCGGCGACACCGAGCCCACCAGCTGCACGCCCTTGATCAACGCCAACGTGCGGGCACGCCAGCCACCCAGCAGGGGCGAGTCGAGCAGCAACACGCCCTGTACGCCCTCGCCGCCAAGCTGCGGATGTTGGGCGGCGCACATCACGCTCAAAAAACCGCCCAGTGAGTGCCCGACCAGAAACGCCGGCCCACGGTGTTTTTCGATCTCGGGACCGGCAAAGTCGGCCAGCTGTTGCACCAGGTGGGGCCAGTTGCTCGTGACCGGGTAGCGCGGGTCGTGGCCAAACTGGTCCACCGCCTTGACCGCGTAGCCCCTCGCGCGCAGTGAGCGGAACATGAGGCTGTAGGTGGCGGCGGGAAAGCTGTTGGCGTGGGCAAAAACGATCAGCGGGGTCTGGCTGTGGGGCATCGTGGTCAGATCAGCTTGTCCTTCGGGGTGCTGATCTTCTTGAGCGCGCGGCGGGCATTGCCCGTCATCAGGGGCACGGCGGTGTGGCTGCCGTCCCAGGTGGGGTGTTCGATGCTGTCGAACACCTCGCGCAGCTTCTGGCCCCAGGTGTCGTGCAGCATGCGGAAATAGGGGTTGTTGTCGTCGATGCAGACGATGCGGTCGCTCTGCAGCTGGTCGGCTTCGTACACCACCAAGTCCAGCGGCAGCCCCACCGACAGGTTGGACTTGAGCGTGGAATCCATGGACACGAGCACACATTTGGCGGCTTCGTCCAGAGGGGTGTTGGGTGTGATCACGCGGTCCAGCACGGGTTTGCCGTACTTGGATTCACCAATCTGGAAGAAGGGCGTCTCGGCCGTGGCTTCGATGAAGTTGCCCGCTGAATAGACCTGGAACAGGCGCATGCCCTCACCGGCCACCTGGCCGCCGAAGATCATGGAGACGTTGAAATCGACCCCGGCGCGCTTGAGCGATTCACCGTCGCGCTCGTACACATGACGCACGGCGGCGCCCAGCACGCGCGCGGCATCGAACATGCTCTTGGCGTTCCAGATGGTGATGGCTTCGTCGGTTTCCGGGTCCTTGAGCTGCTCCACCTGCAGGATCTCGCGCACCGACTGCGAGATGCTCAGGTTACCCGCCGACAGCAGGCACATGAAGCGCTCTCCCGGCTTCTCGTAGACGATCATCTTGCGGAAGGTGCTGATCTGGTCCAGGCCCGCGTTGGTGCGTGAGTCGGACAGGAACACCAGCCCGGCATTGAGTTTGACGGCGACGCAATAGGTCATTTCTTTTCGCTCAGTTTTTTCAGTGTGTAGACCAGCTCCAGGGCCTCCCGGGGGCTGAGTGTATCGGGGTCGATCTGGGCAAAGGCCCGGTCCAGCGCGCTGGGTTCGGGGTCGGCGGTGGCCGGTGGCGGGGCGAACAGATCGACCTGGCTTTGCGCCTGTTGGCTGTGCGCCTCCAACGCGGCCAGCGCGTGTTTGGCGTGGCTCACCACCGCGCCAGGCACGCCCGCCAGGCGCGCCACTTGCACGCCGTAGCTGCGGCTGGCCGGCCCGGGCTCGATCTGGTGCAGGAACACGATGTCGCGCCCGCCCGACTCCACCGCGCTCACATGCACGTTTTGTGCCGCGTGGTGGGTGGCAGGGAACTCGGTCAACTCGAAGTAGTGGGTGGCGAACAAGGTGAAGGCGCGCACCTTGTCGTGCAGGTGGGCGGCAATGCCACCGGCCAGCGCCAGGCCATCGAAGGTGGACGTGCCCCGGCCGATCTCGTCCATCAGCACCAGGCTTTCGGGCGTGGCGCTGTGCAGGATGTGCGCGGCCTCGGTCATCTCCAGCATGAAGGTGGATTGGGCATTGGCCAAGTCATCCGCCGCACCGATGCGGGTGTGGATGGCGTCCAGCGGGCCCAGGCGGCAGCTTTGTGCGGGCACGTAACTGCCCATGCTGGCCAGCAGCGCGATCACCGCCACCTGGCGCATGTAGGTGCTTTTACCCCCCATGTTGGGGCCGGTGATGATCTGCATGCGTGCTTTGGGGCCCAGCACCGTGTCGTTGGCAATGAAGCTGCCACCGCTGGTTTCGTTGAGGCGAGCCTCCACCACCGGGTGCCGCCCCGCGCGGATTTCGATGCAAGGCTCGGGGGTGAACTGTGGCGCAGTCCAGTTGAGCGTGAGCGAGCGTTCGGCCAGGGCACACAAGGTGTCCAGGGTGGCCAGCGCACGTGCCACGCGGTCCAGCGTGGGCAGGTGGGTTTGCAGCGCGTCCAGAAGTTGTTCGTACAACCATTTCTCGCGCGCCAACGCACGTTCCTGGGCGCTCAAAGCTTTGTCTTCAAAGGCTTTGAGTTCGGACGTGATGAAACGCTCGGCGTTCTTCAAGGTCTGGCGGCGGCGGTAGTCGTCGGGCACCTTGTCGAGCTGCCCTTGTGTGACCTCAATGTAGAAGCCGTGCACCTTGTTGAACTGCACCCGCAAATTGGCGATGCCGGTGCGTGCGCGTTCACGCGTTTCGAGGTCGAGCAGAAAGCCGTCGCAGTTGATCTGGATGGCGCGCAGCTCGTCCAGCTCGGTGTCAAACCCGTCGGCTATGACGCCACCGTCGCGCACCAACGCGGCGGGTTCGGGCAACAGGGCGCGGTGCAGCAGCACGGCGCCGTCGGGCGGCGGTTGCAGGTCGCCAGCCATGGCCAGCAGCAGGCTGGGCGCGTGGCCTGCTGCCAAGGTGGCGTGCAGCTGCTGTGCCAATTCGGCCGCCTGCGCCAGCGTGTGG
>DASUIK010000120.1:0-2338 GCA_036279795.1 Burkholderiaceae bacterium
CAAAAACCCGTGATCGGCCGCCACCTGGGTCACGGCCACGCCGGTCGAGGCTTGGCTGGCCGCCTTGCGCAGCACCTCGCGCACCTTGTCCAGGCGCAGGTTGCGCCAGTACACCATGGGTGACTCGCCCGTGTGGTCCACGAAAGCCTGCTGCAGACTGCGCGCGCTCACGTGCAGGTGTTCGCACAGGTCGGCCAAGGTCAGGGGCCGCGTCACGTTGGCCAACATGAAGTCTTGCGCCCGCCGCACGGCGCGTGGCAGCAGCGGGCGGCGGCTGTCGCCGCGCAAAGCCTCGCTGTGGCTGTGGGGCGCCTGCAGCAGCAACATGCTCAGCAAGTAGGCCTCGGCCTGCTGGGCCAGAGCGGAGCCGGCGAACCCGCTGTCCACTTCCAGGGTTTCGGCCAGGTAGCGCACAAATCCGGCCAGGGGCGCCAGCGCCGGTGTGTCCATGGCCAGGCCCAGGCCAAACACCAAGGGCCGGTGCACCGGGGCCTGCGCGAGCTGTTCCATCTGCCGCACGACCGCGCCCTGCGAGATGCGCAGGATGAGGTGGGGGCTGTCGTCGGCCCAGCGCATGCGCAGGTATTCGGTGGGCGACGGCAGCGTGGCCATGCCCTGCCCCGCCACCACCTGCTGGCCGCCACAGGCCACCTCGGCGCTGCCCCGCAAGGGGATTTGCAGCAAATAGAAGCTGCCCAGGTCGCCGGGTTCGATCTCGACCGCCGGGCCGTACTGCACGTAGTTGAGGCTGATATCCCGGAACACCGGCGCGCTGTGGTGGCGCGCATCCAGCGCCCGTCGGGCACCGCAGGGGTTGAGCACGTGGGGGCAAAACACGCGCGCCACCGCCTCGCGGGCCTGATCGACATCCCGGGTGTGGAACAGCGCGTGGCTGGCCAGCGGGTAACGGTGCGGGGACAACATGGGCGCAGAAGTTAGCAAATCCCGGGCCGGGGCGCCACGGGGATTGCCCGCAGCGCGGCGGCCGAAACAGCGGCCACACACGAATCTCTCGTTTTTGGGACAGCGGCTGCGCAAACGGGATGCTGCCGGCGCTTGGCCGTTTCTACATTGGCTCCCACCGCAGCAAGCGGGGGATTTTTTCAGCACAGGAGACAACATGCCCCAAGCGACTTTTCTTGGACTGTCCGGCAAGACCGCCATCGTCACCGGTGGCGCCACCCTCATCGGCGCCGCCGTGGTGCAGGCGCTGCACGCCCAGGGGGTGCGCGTCACCCTGGCCGACATCGACACCACCGGCGGCCAAGCCGTGGCCCAGGCCTGCGGCGAAGGCGTGTGGTTCCGCCCCACCGACATCACCGACGACGCCCAGGTGTTGGCCTGTGCCGATGAAACCGCCGCGCGCTTTGGCCGCGTGGACTTTCTCGTCAACCTGGCCTGCTCCTACGTGGACGACGGCCTGGCCTCGGGCCGCGGCGACTGGCTGAAGGCCCTGGACGTGAACGTGGCCAGCGCCGCCATGATGCTCAAGGCGGTGCTGCCCCACATGCGGCGCGTGGGCGGCGGCGCGGTGGTCAACTTCACCAGCATCTCGTCGGGCGTGGCGCAAACCGGCCGCTGGCTCTACCCGGTGAGCAAGGCCGCGCTGGTGCAACTCACCCGCAACATGGCCATGGACCTGGCGCCCGAGCACGTTCGCGTCAACAGCGTGTCGCCCGGCTGGACCTGGTCGGCCATCATGAACCAGCTCACCGGTGGCGACCGCGCCAAGACCGATGCCGTGGCCGCCCCCTTTCACCTGCTCAAACGCGTCGGCGACCCGGCCGAGGTGGCGCAGGTGGTGCTGTTCCTGTGCTCCGACCACGCCAGCTTCGTCACCGGGGCCGACTACGCCGTGGACGGCGGCTATTCGGCCATGGGCCCCGAATCGCACGAGCCCGCCATCCCCAAGCTGATGGCCTGACGTTTTCAAACCAACCCACAACGGAGACAAACCATGCGCAACATCATGATCGTCGGCGCCGGCCAGGCCGGGCTGCAACTGGGCATCAGCCTGCTCAAGCGCGGCTACCGCGTCAGCATCACCAGCAACCGCACGCCCGAAGACCTGCGCACCGGCAAGGTGCTGTCCAGCCAGTGCATGTTCCACGACAGCCTGCAGCTCGAACGCGACCGGGGCCTGAACTTCTGGGAGCCCGACTGCCCGCCCGTCGAAGGCATTTCCTTCACCGTGCCGCACCCCGAGCTGCCCGGTGAAAAGGCCATGGCCTGGAGCCACCGGCTGGACCACAAGGCGCAGTCGGTGGACCAGCGGGTGAAGGTGCCCGGCTGGATGGCCGAGTTCAGCCGCCTGGGCGGCGAGCTGCTGATGCACGAG
>DASUIK010000121.1:0-5942 GCA_036279795.1 Burkholderiaceae bacterium
AACTTCACGTCCAGCGTGAACTCGGTGAAGGTGGCATGGTCGCTCTGGTCTTCTTCGTTCGGTTTGGCCGACTCGTTGGACTTGACCGCGTTGAAGTCGTTTTGCAGGCGCCACAGCAGGTTGTTGGGCGAATCGGCGTGCGCCAGAGCTTCGTTGCGCGAAACCAGACCATCGGTGACCAGTCGTGCCAAGTCCTGCTCGAAGCTTTGCGAGCCTTCGGCCAGCGACTTTTCCATCGCCTCCCGCACGCCTGAGAAGTCGGCTTTCTGGATCAGGTCGGCGATCAGCGCGGTGTTGAGCATCACTTCCATGGCCGGCACGCGGCCGCCAGTGTGGGTGCGCAGCAGGCGCTGAGAGACGATGGCGCGCAGCGCTGCGGCCAGGTCGCCCAGCATGGTAGGGCGCACTTCCACCGGGTAGAAACTCAGGATGCGGTTGAGCGCCTGGTAGCTGTTGTTGGCGTGCAGGGTGGCCAGGCACAGGTGGCCCGATTGCGCGTAGGCGATGGAGGCCGACATGGTCTCGCGGTCGCGGATTTCGCCGATCATGATCACGTCGGGCGCTTGCCGAAGGGCGTTTTTCAGCGCCACGTGCAGCGAGGCCGTGTCGGTGCCCACCTCCCGCTGGTTCACGATGGATTTTTTGTTCCGGAACAGGTATTCCATCGGGTCTTCCACCGTCAGGATGTGACCCGTCATGTTCTCGTTGCGGTGGTCCAGCATGGCCGCCAGCGTGGTGCTTTTGCCAGCGCCGGTGGAGCCCACCATGAGCACCAGGCCGCGCTTGGCCAGGATCATCTCTTTGAGGATCTCAGGCACGCCCAGGGTGTCCAGTTTGGGCACCTCGGTCTGGATATAACGGATCACCACCGCCACCGTGCCGCGCTGGCGCATGCCGCTGATACGGAAGCGCCCCACACCGGGCAGGGCGTGCGCCATGTTGAGCTCGCCCGTGCGAGCCAGCTCTTCCATGTGCTCATCCGACAGCACTTCGGCCAGCAGCGCGCGTGGCGCATCGGCCGGCAACACCTGCCCATTGATGGGCTGCGTGACACCGTTGATCTTGATCTGCACCGGCGAGCCGGCCGACATATAAACGTCAGAGGCCTTTTTCTCCGCCATCAGTCGGAGGATGCGCTCCATGGTGCCGGTGTTGGTGCCGTTGTGTGTGCTCATGGGTGTACCCCGTTGTGATGGCGCAAGAGCCGTGCAGCGGACAAGATCAGTCGCGGAGCAGGTCGTTCAGGCTGGTCTTGGAGCGGGTTTGCGCGTCCACCGTCTTCACGATGATGGCGGCGTAGGTGCTGTAGTCTTGACCCGACTTGGTCTTCTTGGGCAGGTTGCCGCTGATGACCACGCTGCCGCTGGGCACGCGACCATAGACGGTCTCACCGGTGTCGCGGTTGAAGATGGGAGTGCTCTGGCCGATGTACACGCCCATGCCCAGCACCGAGTTCTCTTCGATCACCACACCCTCGACCACCTCGGAGCGGGCACCGATGAAGCAGTTGTCTTCGATGATGGTGGGGCCGGCCTGCAGCGGCTCCAGCACACCGCCGATGCCCACGCCGCCGCTGAGGTGCACGTTTTTGCCAATCTGTGCACAGCTGCCCACGGTGGCCCAGGTGTCCACCATGGTGCCTTCGTCCACATAGGCGCCAATGTTCACATAGCTGGGCATCAGGATGGCGCCCTTGGCAATAAAGCTGCCACGGCGGGCCACGGCCGGCGGCACCACACGCACGCCGGTGGCCTTCATCTGGTCTTCGCTCAGGTGAGCGAACTTGGTTTTGACCTTGTCGAAAAAGGCCAGCTCACCGGCTTTCATGACGGCGTTGTCGTTCAGGCGGAAGGACAGCAACACGGCCTTCTTGATCCACTGGTGCACGGTCCACTGGCCCACTGCTTCGCGGGTGGCCACGCGGAGTTGACCCACATTGAGCTGTGCGATCACGTGTTCGACCGCATCGCGCACTTCTTGGGGGGCGGCGGCGGGCGAGAGGTTGGCGCGGTTGTCCCAGGCGGTGTCGATGATTTGTTGCAGTTGTTGGGTCATGTCGATCTTGTATTTGCGTTGAGAGTAAAGCGTTGTTCCTGGATCAGCCTTGGCGGCAGAAAGCGGCCATCCGTTCAGCGGCTTCCATACATTCGGCGGTTTCCGCCACCAGAGCCATGCGCACACGGCCAGCGCCGGGGTTGACGCCTCGTGCCTCGCGGGCCAGGTAGCTGCCGGGGAGAACCGTCACATTGTATTGAGCGAGCAGGTCGCGGGCGAACAGCTCGTCCGCGCTCAGCCCCGTGTCAGGCCGGTGGAAGTGGGCGGGCACGCCGGCCCACAAATAAAAGCCCGCATCGGGCAGACGCACGTCCAGCACCTCGGCCAGCATGGGCGTGACGCGGGCGAACTTTTCGCGGTACTGGCGGCGGTTGTCCACCACGTGGTCTTCATCGTCCCAAGCGGTGATGCTGGCGGTCTGCACCACCGGGCTCATGGCGCAGCCGTGGTAGGTGCGGTACAGGCCGAAGGCCTTGATCAGCGCCGCATCGCCCGCCACAAAGCCGCTGCGCAGGCCCGGCACGTTGCTGCGCTTGGACAGGCTGGTGAAGGCGATCAGGTTCTTGAAATCGGCTCGACCGAGTTGTGCCGCCGCTTCCAGTCCGCCCAGGGGCGCCTCGTCGCGGAAGTAGATTTCGCTGTAGCACTCGTCGGAGGCGATCACGAAGCCAAAGCGGTCGCTCAGCTCGAACAGCAGCTTCCATTCGGCCAGCGGCATCACCGCGCCGGTGGGGTTGCCGGGTGAGCAGACAAACAGCAGCTGCGTGCGCGCCCAAACCGACTCCGGCACCGAGGCCCAGTCGATCCCGAAATTGCGCGAGGGCTCGCTGTTGCCGTACCAGGGCTGCGCGCCGGCCAGCAGGGCGGCGCCTTCGTAAATTTGATAGAAGGGGTTGGGACAGACCACCAGCGGCGGGCCTTCGGCCGTGCGCTGGGAGGCGTCCACCACCACCTGGGTGAAGGCAAACAGGGCTTCACGCGAGCCATTCACCGGCAGCACCTGGGTGGCCGGGTCCACCTTCAGCCCGTAACGGCGCTCGATCCAACCCGCCATGGACGCCCGCAATGCCGGCGTGCCGATGGTGGCGGGGTAGGCCGCCAAACCGCCTTGTGGGTCGTTGATGGCGTTGCACAAGGCCTGTTTGAGGAACTCGGGCGTCGCGTGTTTGGGTTCACCGATGCCCAGGCTGATAGGCCGGTGGGTGGCGCTGGGTGTGACGCCGGCAAAGAGTTGACGCAGCCGCTCGAAGGGGTAGGGCTGGAGGTGGGACAACAGGGGGTTCATGGGGGCGGATTATCCGGCAGGGCGTTTGTGGTGCGGTGCGATATGGCTGGCGGCCTGGTCAGCGCACGCAGTGTGGGCCCGCCCTTGGCGTTTTGCCTGTTGACGAACCGCCTCAAGGCCACGAAGATGGCATTGTCAAACAAAATAAAAAAACAGGGAGCGCTATGGAAACTGCGCACGCTAGTCTCGTTCCTGCAGGCGGAACCTCAGGCTTTGCGGGGGAGCCCAGTCTGCAGCAATTGGCTTCTGCCGCTTGCCACCGCATCCTGCACCTCTTTGGTGTGAGTGGTGCGGCGGTGCTGCTGGCGGGCGGTGGGCACACGCAGGTCATCGCCCAGGCGGGCGATGCGACAGCCAGCCCGCTGGCGCTGGATGGCGTTCGTGGCCTCATTGACCGGGCCTTGACGCTGGGCCGGGCGGGGCGCACCGAAGCTCATGGCAATCAACATGCGCACGCCATCGTGTCCCCCCTGCGGCGCGAGGGCGCGCTGGCTGGGGTGATTGTGATGTGGCGCCCGTCAACTCAAACTTTCACCGACGGCGAACTGGCGCAATCGGCCTTGCTGGCCGAGTCCTTCGGCATGACCCTGCAGCTGCACCACATCGGCGAAACCCTGAGGCGTTCGGACACACAGTACCGCCTGCTGTTTCAGCGCAACCCCTTGCCCATGTATGTCGTGACCTTTGAGGATCGGCGCATGCTTGCCGCCAATCCGGAGGCTTTGCGCCTGTATGAGTACGACGAAGCGAGTTTTTTGCAGTTGCATTCCTGGGACCTGATCCGTCACCTGCCCCAGGACAAGATCGACCAACTGATGCGGGAGACTGCGCCGCACCACAAAATCCAGCGGCTCGTGGGCACACAGTGCACCGGCAAGGGCCGGGTCATCGATGTGGAACTGTGGACGGACGCGATCGAATTCGAAGGCCGCAACGCGCGCATCGTGCTGGTGTGCGACATCACCGAGCGTTGCCGTGCCGAGCGTGAGCTGGCCCGTGTGAGTCGGGTTCAGCGCATGCTCAGTGCGTCCAACGAGGCGCTGGTGCGCAGCCAGGACGAACCCGATCTACTTGGGAGGGTCTGCGGGATCGCGTTTTCCATCGGTGGCTACCGTGGTGCGCTGGTCGGCATGGCCTGTGACGACGAGCTCCGCAGCATCCGCATTGCCGACTGGCCCGGCCAGCCCGTCACCCATTTGCGCCAGTTGCAGCTGTCGTGGGACCCCCACCGCCCGGGCGGGCAGGGCCCCATGGCACGGGTGATCCGAAGCGGCGAGCCCCGATTCATCGACGACATTGCCCAACATCAGGACGAACTGGTGATGGCCGACCAGTCGCTGGCCCTGGGCTACCGCAGCCTGGTGGTGTTGCCGCTGCGCCATGCGGGCCGCACGTTTGGCGCACTCAATCTCCTGGGTGACGAGGTCCAGCCCTCAATCAGCGATTCGGAGCACAGCCTGCTCATGCAACTGGCGGACAACCTCGCTTATGGCATCGTGCACGCACGTGCACGCCAGCAGCGTCAGCAGGACGCGGCCCGCATCGCCCAGCTCGCCTATTCCGACTGCCTCACCGGGCTGCCAAACCGCGCGCGGCTGAGCGAGCAACTGCAACACCGCATCGACGACTCCCGTGCCAACGGCGGCTGGAGCAGCCTACTGTTGGTCGATATTCACAACCTCAAGGCACTCAACGAAATCTGGGGCCATGAAGAAGGCGACCGCTTGCTGCAGGCTTTTGCCCAGCGCCTGCAGTTGCAGGCCACCGGCGTCTGCGCACGCCTGGGCGCCGATGAGTTTGTGGTGCTGCTGGGGCCGCATTCGAACGAAGAGCCGCGGGCGGTGAGCGAGGCGGAAGGCGCCGCCAGCCGTCTGCTGCAAGCGCTGGCCCATATCCACCACAGCGAAGGCTGGATGTTTGAGTGCCAATGCAGCGGCGGGCTGGTGCTTTTCAATGGCCATGACGGCGGTGTCGGTGAGCTGCTGCAGCGGGCGGAAATTGCGCTCTACGCCGCCAAAGCAGCGGGCCCACAGTCTGTGCGCCGTTACGACCGGGAGCTGCATGCCGCGGTGGTCGAGCACGCACAGCTGGACCAGTCCTTGCGCGAGGCCTTGAACCAGCGCCAGTTCGAGCTTCACTACCAGCCTCAGTGCGACATCAACGGCGCCTGGGTGGGCGCCGAGGCGCTGGTGCGCTGGCGCCACCCGCAGCGCGGCTGGGTGGCGCCCGGGGCGTTCATACCCGCCTGCGAAGAAAGTGGCCTGATCCTGCGCCTGGGGCTGCAGGTGCTGGAGATGGCCTGCGCCCGATTGGCTGAATGGCAGGCCACACCCCACCTAGCCGGCCTGGTGTTGTCCGTCAACGTCAGCGCACGCCAGTTTCGTCAGCCCGAATTTGTGCGACAAGTGTCCCAGGTGCTGGCGACTTCGGGAGCACCGGCCCGCAAGCTCAAGCTGGAGTTGACCGAAAGCGTGATGGTGGAAGATGTGCAGCAGGTGACGGAAAAAATGAAAACGCTGCGCGCACTTGGCGTATCGTTTTCGCTGGACGACTTTGGCACGGGCTACTCGTCGCTGAGCCAGCTGCAGCGCCTGCCCCTGGA
>DASUIK010000122.1:0-8717 GCA_036279795.1 Burkholderiaceae bacterium
GCAGCAACGTGAGCGGCACGCCCACGTCGTTGTTGAAGTTGCCTTCGGTCGAGAAGGCGCCCTCGCCCGCCGCCGCGCGCAGCACCGACGCCAGCATCTGCGTGACGGTGGTTTTGCCGTTGCTGCCGGTCACGGCGATCAAGGGCAACACGAACTGGGCGCGCCAGGCGGCGGCCAGTTGACCGAGGGCGGCGCGGGCGTCCGGCACTTCCACGCCACACAGGCCGGCGCTGGCCAGGCCGTGTTCGGCGATGGCCGCCACCGCGCCAGCGGCGCCTGCCTGCGGCAGGAAGTCATGGGCGTCGAAACGCTCGCCCCGCAAGGCCACGAACAGGTCGCCCGCGCGCAAGCTGCGTGTGTCGGTGTGCACCCGCTGCACCGCAGCTTGCGCGGCGTCACCAACCACACGGGCGCCGGGCAGTTCGCACATCAGCTGGGCCACGGTCTTCATGCCTGCGCTCCTGGCGTGCGCGCGGCCAAGGCGGCAGCGGCCTGCGACACATCGGAGAAAGGGCGGCGCACGCCCTGGATCTCCTGGTAATCCTCGTGGCCCTTGCCGGCGATCAGCACCACGTCCTGTGGGTTCGCTTGGGTCACGGCCCGGGCGATGGCCTCGGCACGGTCAGGCAACACCTGTGCCGCCGCGCGGTCCGACAGGCCGGCCAGCATCTGCGCCAGGATGGCCTGTGGGTCTTCGCTGCGCGGGTTGTCGCTGGTCAGCACCACCGCGTCGGCCTCGCGCTCGGCCACAGCAGCCATCAGCGGCCGCTTGATGGGATCGCGGTCACCGCCACAACCCACCACGCACCAGAGGCGACCCTGGCGCGCACCGGCCACGGGCTGCAGCGCGATCAAGGCCTTTTCCAGCGCATCAGGCGTGTGGGCGTAATCGACGAGCACCAAGGGTCCGGCTTTGGAACCAGGCACGGTCTGCATGCGGCCGGGCACCGGGCCGAGCGCCTGGCAGGCCTGAACGGCGTCCGCCAAGCCCACACCCAGCGCTCGCGCTGCGGCCAACACACCGAGCAGGTTGCTCAGGTTGTAGCGGCCCACCAGCGGCAAGGCCAAGCGCATGGCGGTGTTGTCACCCATCTCACGCACGACACAGGCCATTCCCTGTGGCGTCACTTGGTGTTCGGTCACACACAGGCGGGCGGAAGCATCGGCGATGGAAACTGTCCACAGATCCAGCTCGCTGCGCTGGGCCAGCTCGCGCGCCAGCACAGCGCCTTGTGGGTCGTCGATGTTGACCACTGCCGCGCGCAAGCCAGGCCAGTCGAACAACGCACGTTTGGCCGCCCAGTAGCTGGCCATGTCGCCGTGGTAGTCGAGGTGGTCTTGGGTGAAGTTGGTGAACGCGGCCACCGCCACGCGCGTGCCGTCGAGCCGACCTTCCGCGATGCCGATGGAGGACGCCTCGACCGCACATGCCTTAACGCCGTTGTCGGCAAACTGACGCAAGGCGCCATGGAACATGAAAGGGTCGGGCGTGGTGAGGCCGGTGGACAGCCATGCGCCGCCCGGTTGGCCCACGCCCAAGGTGCCCACCACCGCACAGGGCCGCCCGGCGGCCTGCAGCAGCTGGGCCAGCCACCAAGCGCTCGATGTTTTGCCGTTGGTGCCGGTGAAGGCCACCACGTCCAGCGCGTCGCTGGGCGCGCCGTAGAAATGGGCCGCCAGCGGTGCGCAGGCGCTCTTGAGCCCGCCCAGGGTGGCCACGGCCTCGCCCTCCAGGGCAAAGGCCTCCACGCCATCGCGCTCCACCAGGCAGGCCGCGGCACCGGCACCCAGTGCCTGGGGCACAAAACGCCGGCCATCGGTAGCGGCACCCGGCCAGGCCACAAAACCGGCGCCAGGACCAGCACGTCGACTGTCGGCCACCAGGTGGCGGCAGCCGCGCTCGCGCAGCCAGGCCACGGCCTCGTTGGGGCTGTGCAGGTGGCGCATCAGAACGATTCCTCCACCATCTTGGCCACGATCTGCGGCTTGACTTCCATGTCGGGCGACACGCCCATGAGGCGCAGCGTCTGCTGCACCACCTCACTGAACACGGGCGCGGCCACCAGACCGCCGTAGTACTGGCCGGCGCTTGGCTCGTCGATCATCACCGCCACCACGATGCGCGGCTGCTCAATGGGTGCCATGCCGGTGAACCACGAGCGGTAGCGGTTGCTGGCGTAGCCCTTGCCCACCTGCTTGTGGGCGGTGCCTGATTTGCCCCCCACCGAGTAGCCCACGGTCTGCGCACGCTGGCCGGTGCCACCGGGGCCGGCGGCCATCTGCAACATCTTGCGCACGGCGGCGGCGTGTTGCGCCGAAAACACCTGCACGCCCACGGCGGGCTCCTGGCGCTTGAGCATGGTGGCCGGGATCACCTGGCCGTCGTGCGCAAACGCGGTGTAGGAACGCGCCATCTGGAACAACGAGGCCGACAGGCCGTAGCCATAGGACATGGTGGCCTGCTCGATGGGGCGCCAGGATTTGTATGGACGCACCCGGCCGCTCACTGCACCAGGGAAGTCGATCTGCGGTTTCTGGCCAAAACCCAGGGCCGTGTAGGTCGTCCACATCTCCTGCGGCGTCAGGCGCTGGGCGATCTTGGTCGAGCCGATATTGCTCGACTTCTGGATCACCCCCTCCACCGTCAAGGCCCCGTAGGCATGGGTGTCGGTGATGGTGGCACCGGCAATGGTCAGGCGCCCCGGGCCGGTGTCGATGATGGTTTGTGGCGTCACGCGCCCGGCTTCCAGCGCCATGGCCACGGTGATGGGCTTCATGGTCGAGCCCGGCTCGAAGCTGTCGGTCAGCGCTCGGTTGCGCAACTGCTCACCGCTGAGGTTGACGCGGTTGTTGGGGTTGTAGCTGGGGTAGTTGGCCAAAGCCAGCAACTCGCCAGTCACGGTGTCGATCACCACCACGCTGCCGGCCTTGGCCTTGTGCTGGGTGATGGCGTCCTTGAGCTTTTGGTAGGCAAAAAACTGGATCTTGCTGTCGATGGAGAGCTGCAGATCGGGCCCATCCACGGGCGCAATGACATCGCGCACGTCTTCCACCACGCGCCCCAGGCGGTCCTTGATGACGCGGCGCGAGCCCGGCTTGCCCGCCAGGGCCTTGTCAAAGGTCAGCTCCACACCTTCCTGGCCCAGGTCCTCCACGTTGGTGAAGCCCACCACGTGGGCAGCGGCCTCGCCTTCGGGGTACTGGCGCTTGTAATCCTTGCGCAGGTAGATGCCCTTGACGCCCAGCTCCTTGACCTTGTGCGCCAGCGGCTCATCGACCTGACGCTTGACCCAGACAAAGGTCTTCTTGTCATCGGACAGGCGCTTTTTCAAGTCCGCATAGGGGATGTCCAGCAGCTTGGCGACGTCGCGCAGCTTGGGGTCATCCTTGTCCACGTCCTCCGGGATGGCCCACACGCTTTGAGCCACCACGCTGGTGGCGAGGATCAAACCGTTGCGGTCCAGGATGCGACCCCGATTGGCAGGCAGTTCGATGGTGCGTGCGAAACGCACCTCGCCCTGGCGCTGAAAGAAATCGTTGCCAATGACCTGCACGTAGGCCGCGCGACCGGCCAACCCCACGAAGGCCAGCGCCAGGCCAGCCACGATGAACTTGCTGCGCCACACCGGCGTCTTGCTGGCCAGCAGCGGGCTGGAACTGTAGGCAATGCTGCGGCGGCTCATTCGCGGGCCTCCGCAGCGGGCGGGGTCGAAGGCGCCGGCAGGGCCACCGGCGCGGCCTTGACGTACTCGGTGATGGCAGGGTTGGCCGGTCGCATCTGCAACTGGCCGGTGGCGATCTGCTGCACACGGCCCGGCGTGGCCTGGGCGCGCTTTTGCACCACCAGCTGCTCGTGGTCGGCCTCCAGGCGCTGCGCCTGGGCGCGCATGCGGTCCAGCGCGGTGTAAAGGCGGCGCGAGTCGTACTGCACGTGCACGAGGTAGAAGGCGCTGACCAGCACCGCCAGCAGCAGAACCAGATTCAAGCGGATCATGCGCGCGCCTCCGTGCGCTCAGCCACCCGCATCACCGCGCTGCGCGCGCGCGGGTTCTCGGCCACTTCCTCGGCCGAAGGCATCACGCGGCCGATGCTGCGCAGCGCCATGGGCTTGGGTGCGGCAAACGGCGCGCGGCGATCAAACACCTCGCGCGACTGCTGGGCGATGAACTGCTTGACGATGCGGTCTTCCAGCGAGTGGAAGGAGATCACCACCAGGCGACCGTTGGGACGCAACACCTTCAAGGCAGCGGCTAACGCTTGTTGCAACTCTTCAAGCTCGGCGTTGATGAAAATCCGAAAAGCCTGAAATGTGCGCGTTGCAGGGTCCTTGCCCGGCTCGCGGGTTTTGACCGCGCCAGCCACGACTTCGGCCAGCTCGGCGGTGGTTCGAAAAGGGCCCCGTTCTTGTCGGCGACGATCAATCGCCTTTGCAATCGGTTGAGCAAACCGTTCTTCGCCGTATTCACGTATCACCTCCGCCATCTCGGCCACGTCGGCCGTTGCGATCCACTCCGCCACACTTCGACCGCGCGTGGTGTCCATGCGCATGTCCAGCGGGCCGTCGTGGCGAAAAGAAAAACCCCGGGCGGGGTCGTCGATCTGGGGAGAGCTGACACCGAGGTCCATCAAGACCCCGTCAGCGGAGGCTGCCTCCAGCTCCCCCAGGTGTTTGAAGCCTTCGTGGCGCACGCTGATGCGCTCGTCCACGTCGGCCAGGGCATTGGCGGCGGCAATCGCCTGCGGGTCCTTGTCGAACACCGTCAGGCGGCCCAGTGGTGACAGCCCCGAGAGGATCAAGCGCGAGTGCCCGCCCCGGCCAAAAGTGGCATCGATGTAGTGGCCATCCGGCTGAACAGAGAGGGCGTCGACCGCCTCGTTCAACAGGACGGTGCGGTGACTGAATGTGTCTTGCACCGTCGGCCTTTAGAAAGAGAAGTCCTTGAGGACATCGGGCATCTCGCCCTGCATGGCCTCGGCTTCCTGGGCCGCGTAGGTGGCGGCGTCCCAGAGCTCGAAGTGGTTGCCCATGCCCAGCAGCACAGCCTCCTTGGTGAGGCCGGCAGCGGCGCGCAGTTCGGGCGAGATCAACACCCGGCCAGCGCTGTCCATTTCGGCGTCCATGGCGTTGCCCAGGAAGATGCGCTTCCACCACTGGGCCGACATGGGTAGGGCCGCGATGCGGTCGCGGAACACTTCCCACTCGCCGCGCGGGAACACCATGAGGCAGCCGTGCGGGTGCTTGGTGATGGTCAGCTGGCCCGCGGCCGTGGCGCTCAACACGTCGCGATGACGCGTCGGCACGGACAACCGGCCTTTGGCATCGAGACTGAGGGAGGAGGCGCCTTGGAACACGTCAGTACCTGGAAACTACACTTTTCACCACTAAATTGCACTTTTCCCCACTTTATCAGGAAATGGGCACACGACAAGGCTGCAAGAGGGATTTTTTTTCAATGAAATCAAGCACTTAGACAAGTTTTGCAAAGTCACTTACAAGACAAAACCTATTGAAAATGAAGCACTTAGCAAAGGCTCTGAATGTGATGCTTGAAATGAAAACACCCGGCGCGCGGGTGCGGGCCGGGTGCAGGCGTCGCCCAGGCGGGCGACAAGCGGTGGGGTGGCGCTAACGCTGCTTCACTGGGGCCACACGGCCTCGCCCAGGTTGAGCATCAGGCGGTTGGCCCAGGCGAAGATGGCCACGGCGTGGATCAGGTCCAGGATTTCCAGCGCCGAAAGCCCCACCGCACGCACCCCTTGCAACTGGGCAGCACCAAACGCCCCGGGCTGCGCCGTCAAGGCGATGGACAGGGCCACGATGGCGCGCTCTCGGGCGGTGGTGCCAGCGCCTTCGGGCTCGGTGAACACCTGGTGAATGACGTCGTTGCGTTTGGCCAGCTGCTCGAAACGCTGGGCGTGCACAGACGCGCAGTACACACAGCCATTGACCCGCGAGACCACGGCGCTGGCCAGCTCCCGCTCAGCGCGCGACAGGCCGCCCGGTGCGTACATGATGGCGTTGAAGGCCACCGAACGCTCGTGCAGGATGCGCGGCTGGTGCACCAGCACACGGTAGTAGTCCGAGGTCTTGGCGGCCGGGTGGCTGCCTTCCAGCACCGCCATCTGCTCGGGCGTGGCCTGCGCCAGGTCGAGCACCGGCAGCCACGACGACCAGCCCAGCGTTTCGCTGGTGTAGCCGTTCACGCGCACCGGCTCGCCAGGCTTGGGCAGGTGGGCCGGGTGAACAAAGGGGGCGGCTTCGGCCTGCGCATCGGCGGGCGCGTCCTGCACCAAGGGGGGCGCGTCGCGCATGGCCAGCAGGCCAGCCACCACACGCACCTGGTAAGACACAAAGGCCACCAGCTGTGCCAGCGCCACCACCTCGGGGGTGCTCAGCCCGGCGGCGGGCAGGCGCATCAAAGCCGCCCGGTCGCCCTCCACCGGCTTGAGCGCCAGCGTGCGCGCAAAGTCCAGCACGGCGCGCAGGCGGGTATCGGCCACCGCTGCCACCGCGCCACCGTCCAGCACGGCACGCGCCTCGGCACTCAGCGCCGGTCCCTGCAGCAACTGCGCGCGGTAATGCGCGCTCAACACCTCGCTGCCCGAGAGACTCGCCACGACCCATGCGGCCAGCCCACGCTCCACCAGACTGAGGCCGCTCAGCTGGGGGTCGAACAAACCGTCGTAGCTGCCTTGGGTGGCGGCCACGACCTTGTCGCGCTGGTGCCGCACCGCCTGAGCGGGGTGGTCAGCCGGCCATTGCAGGAGGCGGTCGATCAGGTCAGGGGAAGAAGCGGTGTGGGGTGAGGACATGGCGTGGACTCAGGAAGAAGTAGGGGTGGCCCGCATCACATGGCGGTCGAGGAAAGCGCGCACGGCGGGCCAGGATTCGGCGTCGGCACGGGCATTGGCTGCGGGCGCGCCACCGGTGGTGCTGCGCCGCCCGGACACCGGGTGCGCATAAACCAATTGGGTGGTGGGCACGAAGGGGAACACGATGGAATGGCCGGCGCCTTCGAAATCCAGGTGCTCGACCGCGTGCGGGTGCCCGTGGCGCGCCAGCCGCTCCACCACCATGCGGCTGTAGAGGCTGGAGGGCCAGGAACCGTCGTCGCTGGCCGACAGCAGCATCACCGGGCCGGCGATGCGCTCGACCGGGATGGCCGCGCGCGCCACCGCCTGCGGGTCCTGCAGCGCGGTCAGCAAGGCGTTGGCGTGGCGGCGGGGTTCGGGGCCCTCGTCCCAGGGCTGCCAGGTGGCGGTGCGGTTGTTTTCCCACAGGTGCGGCAAGGGCTCGCCCCGGTACAGCCAGGCCGGGCCGTTGCGGCTGTCCGGCCCCAGCGCGGGGTCGCAGGCGTTCTGGGCGCTGTGCACCACCGCACCCGGCACGTAGGCGATCACCGCCGACACCCACTGCGGGAACATGGACCCCAGCAGCAACACCAGCTCACCCCCACGCGACTGGCCGCTGAGCACCACCTGCCCGCCGTGGGGGCGCAGGGTGTGGTGCACCCATTCGAGCGCCTGCTCGAAGTACTCCAGGCGGGTGTTGGAGATGTGGTCCGGCAGGCCCGGCGCCTTGAAATAACCCAGGGCCAGCGCCGCGTAGCCGTGCGAGGCGTACAAGGCGGCGCGGGGCTCGTTGATGCCGCCGCCCGAGCCGTTCAGCACCACCACCACCGGTGGGCTCAGGCCATCGGCGCGGGGCGCGGGTGTGAACAAGGTGCCCACCAGACCGCCCTCGCGCACCTCGCGCCGCGTCACACCGGGCGCCGCCAGCCACTGCGTCAGCTCGGCCGTCGACACGGGCTCGCTGCCCTGCCCGCCTGGGCGCTCCAGTGTCACCGTGGTGTGCAGCGCTGCACTGGGCTCGGCCGCAAACACCTCGCGCGGCGCGCGCCCGCCCTGCGGCACTTGAGACCACAGCAGGCCCATGGCGGACACGCCTTCGTAGCTGCCGGCCACCGGCGGGTCGCGGGTGAGGTCCACCGTGCCATCGGCGGCCACCACGAAGTCGGCCGCCGCCTCCCAGACCACGCCAGGGCCACGCACGGTGCGGCTGCGCAGCGTCACGCGCTCGCCGGGCAACAAACCGGCGGCCACGATGCGGCGCGGCACGTCAATGAGGGCCTGCGCCGGTGTGACGCTCAGCTCAAGCCCCGTCGCCTGAGCCCTCACTTGCCCACCACGCTCACTTGCATGGCGGTGGTGCGGTCGCTCAGCAGCGGCGTGACCTTAAGACCCTTCTTCGCCGCCCAGATGTTCTGGTAGTGGAACAGCGGGATCTGGCCCACGTCGTCCGTCACCAGCTTGGCGGCATGGCGGAACATGGCCGCGCGGCGCTCGGCCGTGAACTCCAGCGTGGCGGCGTCCAGCGCCTTGTCCACCGCCTCGTTGCTGTAGCGGCCCCAGTTGTTCGCGCCACGGCCACGTTTGGCGTCGGTCGTGGCCAGGGTCTGCAGCAGGCCATAGCCGGCTTCACCCGTGCCGTTGCCCCAGGCGATCACGCTGACGGCAAACTCGTTTTTGTTGGCGCGGCTGGAGTACACAGCCCAGGGCACCACCTCCACCTTGGTCTTGACGCCGATGCGGCTCCAGAACTGGGCCACCGCCTGCACCGTCTCGGGCGCTTGCGGGTAGCGGTCGCCGGGCACGTGGATGGTGATCTGGAAGCCCTGCGGGAAACCGGCATCGGCCAGCAGCTTCTTGGCCTGCTC
>DASUIK010000123.1:0-8307 GCA_036279795.1 Burkholderiaceae bacterium
GGCGGGCATGAAGGACTCCAAGGTGATCGTGGCGATCAACAAGGACCCGGAGGCGCCCATCTTCTCGGTGGCCGACTACGGCTTGGAGGCTGACTTGTTCACGGCTGTGCCGGAGCTGGTCAAGGCGCTCTGAGCCCGCCCATCACGCGCCGTGGGTGAGGTGGTCCAGCACCACCTCGCAGATGTGGTTTTCCCACGCTTGCAGGCGCACCGGCTCCATGAGGTCCACCTCCAGCCAATGCGAGGTGGTGAACTGGTTGGACAGGTAGAAAAACCCCAGCGACATCACCGTCATCAGGATGCGCTGTGGGTCGGCATCGCGCCGAAACACACCCGCCTTCTGCCCGGCAGCCAACACGCTGCTGGCGCGCTCCATCAAGGGCATGAGCGTGCCTTTGATGCGCGATGACTTCTTGAGGTACTTCGCCCGCAACAGGTTCTCCGTCACCAGCAGGCGCACCAGCTGTGGGTGGTTGAGGTAGTGCAGCCACGAGTGGCGCACCAGTTCGCGCATGCCCTTGACCGGGTCGGCCTCATCGAACTCGAAATCCCGCTGCGCCGCGATCAGCTCGGCGTAGCCCTGCTCCAGCACGGCCTGGTACAGACGCTCTTTGCTGCCGAAGTAGTAGTACAGCATGCGGTCCACAGTTTTGGCTCGCTTGCTGATGCGGTCAATGCGCGCCCCCGAAAAACTGTGCTCGGCGAACTCGAAGGTCGCCGCTGCGAGGATGCGCGCCTGCACTTCCTCCGGGCTGCGCCTGCGCGCAGCGGGTGGCCGCGTGGGGGCGCCCACGGCCTTGGTGGCCACGCGTTTGCGCGCCGGCACGGTGTCGCTGGCGGCGGGTGCCTTTGCCTCGGTTCCGTCTTTGTTCTTTTTCATGTGTTCGCTTGTGGCCCGGAAAAAAACAGGCGCGGTGATGCCTGCCAGTTTACAAGGTTCAAGTTATGAAGTAGTCTCTACATAAATGGAGTGAGTTCAACACAAACAACTCAGGCCATGTTTGCGGCAGATCAAATCCCCGTCAGTTTCCTACCCACCCAAGGAGAACGCACATGAAAGGCTTTTTGAAAACCGTGGGCCTGCTGGCCGGTCTGTGGACCGCGTGCAGTGGCCTGTCTCACGCGCAGCCCGCGCCCATCAAGATCGGCGAGCTCAACAGCTACAAGGCCCTGCCCGCGCTCATGGGCCCTTACCGCAAGGGCTGGGAGCTGGCGCAGGACGAAGTGAACAACAGCGGCGGCGTGCTGGGCCGCAAGGTGGAAACCATCTTCCGCGACGACAACGCCAACCCTGGCGACGCGGTGCGCGCGGCCGAGGAACTGGTGTCGCGCGAACGGGTGGACGTGCTGGCCGGTGTCACGCTGTCCAACGTGGGCTTGGCAGTGGCCGACTTCGCGGCCCAGCGCAAGGCCTTCTTCCTCGCGTCGGGCCCCTTGAGCGACAAAGTGGTGTGGGACAACGGCAACCGCTACACCTACCGCCTGCGCTCGGGCACCCACGCCCTGGCGGCGTCGGTGGTGGAAGAGGCCGCCAAGGCCAAGAAAAAGCGCTGGGCCCTGGTCTACCCCAACTACGAATACGGCCAGGCCGCCATCGCCACCTTCAAGACCGCGCTGAAAAAAGCCCAGCCCGACGTGGAGTTCGTGACCGAGCAGGCGCCGCCTTTCGGCAAGCTCGACGCGGGCGCCGTGGTGCAGGCGCTCGAAGATGCCAAGCCCGATGCCATCTTCAACGTGCTGTTTGGCGCCGACCTGACCAAGTTCGCCCGCGAGGGCAAAACGCGTGGCCTGTTCAAGAACCGGCTGGTGGTGAGCCTGCTGACCGGCGAACCCGAGTACATGGACCCGCTCAAGGACGACGCCCCCGAAGACTGGCTGGTGACCGGCTACCCCTACCAGCTCATCAACACCCCCGCCCACCAGGCCTTCTACAACGCCTACCAGAAGAAGTACGGCGAATACCCGCGCCTGAACTCGGTGGTGGGATACGCCACCATGCAAGCCCTCGCGGCTGGCATCCGAAAGGCCGGCTCGGTGGAAGCTGAAAAGCTCATCACCGCCTTCAAGGGCCTGGGTTTCGACTCGCCTTTTGGCCCCGTCGTCTTCCGCCCGCAGGACAACCAGTCCACCCTGGGCATTTATGTGGGCCGCACCGCGTTGGTCAACGGCAAGGGCGTGATGAAAACCGGCACCTACATCGATGGCGCCCAGCTCACCCTGCCCGACGCCGACATCGCCCGCCTGCGCACCGCCAAGTGAGGACACCATGAGCCCATACGTACTGAACACCTGGTACCCGTTGACCTGGTCGCGCAACGTGGGTCGCGCGCTGAGCGCCCATCAGATCGTTGAGCAGCGGGTGGTGCTGTACCGCACCGAGGCCGGCCAGGTGGTGGCCATGGAAGACGCGTGCCCGCACCGGCTGATGCCCTTGTCCATGGGCAAGCTCAAAGGGGACGCCATCGAGTGTGGCTACCACGGCATGACCTACGACTGCACAGGCGCATGTGTGCGCATCCCTGGACAGACACAGATCCCCGGCAACGCGGTGGTGCGCACCTACCCCACGCACGAGAACATGGGCCTGGTGTGGATCTGGATGGGCGACCCCACCCTGGCCGACCGCAGCAAGGTGTTCGACCTGCCCCAGTACCACGACCCCGCCTGGAGCGCGGTGGAGGGCGATGCACTGGAGATCGGCGCACATTACCTCAACCTGGCCGACAACCTGTGCGACCCTTCGCACGTGAGCTTTGTGCACCTGAGCACCCTGGGCAACGCCGCCAGCGAAGACGTGCCCGTGCACAGCGAGGTGCAGGAAGGCAAAGTGCTGACCTGGCGGTGGATCATCGACGCCCCACCCATCCCCTTGTTCGCCAAGTATGGCCACTTCAAAGGCAACGTGGACCGCTGGCACTACTACCACTACCACGCGCCCAGCATCGCCATCATCGACTTCGGCACCGCCGACACCGGCACCGGCGCCCCCGAGGGCCGGCGCGACAACTGCATGCAGATCTACGCCTGCCACTTCATCACCCCGGTGGACCAGAACCGCTGCATCGACCACTGGCTGCACGTGAAGAACTTCCAGGCCAGCCCCGAGGTCAACGCCGCCCTGTCGGCCGACTTCCGCACCGCCTTTGCCGAAGACAAAGCCATCCTGGAGGCCATCCACGCCAACGAGCAACGCATGCCCGAACGGCGCACCATCAAGATCGCCATCGACATCTCACCGCGCCGCATGCGCCGCCTGGTGGACGACATGGTGGGCAGCGAGGCGGGGGCCGCGTGACGACCCAGCCCCCCTTTCTCATCGGCTGCAACGGCCGGGGCGTGCAGCCCTCATCCTTGACGCAACCCGTCGGCCTGGCCGAGCTGCCCATACGCGAACAGTTCCGCCTCGTCAAAGAAGCCGAGGTGTTCGACTATTTCGACCGCCTGCCGCTGCGCAGCAACCTGCACGAGTACACCCAGGCCATGGCCGAGTTCAACCTACCGGTGCACACGGCCAGCTGGTTCTACCGCCTGGGCGATGTGGCCGAGCACGCCCTGCTGATGGACAACCTGAAGATCTGCCGCGAGGTGGGTGCACGGGTGCACAACATCATGACCTTCACCCACCACGCCGACGGCCACAAGCTGACCGACGAAGAGGTGGTGGATCACTACCTGCAGGTGTATGACGCCGGCATGGCGCTGGGTGTGGCGCCCAGCTTCGAACTGCACGTCAACATGTGGACCGAAGACTTCCTGCAGGTGGAGCGTGTGGCACGTGCCGTGCAGGGCCGGGGCATTCCCTTTCACTTCACGCTGGACTACAGCCACGTCAACTTCAAGATCGGTAACCCCCAGGAGCTGGACTTATCGGGTGTGCGCCAGGCGGTGGAACGGGGCGAGGTGGTGCTCGACCCCTTCGAGCCCGGCAACCTGTGCCAGCGCTGGCTGGACATGGGTATGGTCTGCTGGACCCAGTTGCGCACCGTGGCGCCCAACCAGCCGCCCAACCTCTGGCACCGGCTGGACGACGACGCCACCGACCCCGCCCTGCCCTTCCCCGCCACCGTGCCAGAGGCCAGCGCGCAGTACGCGCGGGGCATCCAATACCCCATCACCAAGCCCGCACCCGGCGAGTGGCACTCGCCCTGGAATGCGTGGCAGCTCGAACCCTCCAAAGAGGCCATCCGCCTGGCGTTGCGGTACCACATCACCCACCCTGACAGCCCGCTGCGCTACATCACCACCGAAATGATCAACCTGCCCGACTACGGACTGGGCGCTCGCTACAACCTGCTGCAACAAAACATCGAAGCCGCCAAATTCGTGCGCCGCGCCTGGGACGAAACCGTGGCACTACACGCCGCCGGACTGCTCTGAATCTTTTGACCTAATGCCCATGAAAACCCAAGCCGCCGTTGCCTGGAAAGCGGGTGCCCCGCTGACGATTGAAACCGTGGACCTGCAAGGCCCCAAGTTCGGTGAGGTGCTGGTGGAAATCAAAGCCACCGGCATCTGCCACACCGACTACTACACCTTGAGCGGCGCCGATCCCGAAGGCCTGTTCCCCGCCATCCTCGGCCACGAAGGCGCGGGCATCGTGGTGGACGTGGGCCCTGGCGTGACCAGCCTCAAGAAGGGCGACCACGTCATCCCCCTCTACACCCCCGAATGCCGCCAGTGCAAGTTCTGCCTGAGCCGCAAAACCAACCTGTGCCAGCTTATCCGCGGCACCCAGGGCAAAGGCCTGATGCCCGACGCCAGCAGCCGCTTCAGCATTGATGGCCAGCCCATCCTGCACTACATGGGCACCAGCACCTTCAGCAACCACACGGTGGTGCCCGAGATCGCCCTGGCCAAGATCCGCGAGGACGCGCCGTTTGACAAGGTCTGCTACATCGGTTGTGGCGTCACCACCGGCATCGGTGCGGTGATCTTCACCGCCAAGGTGGAAGCCGGCGCCAACGTGGTGGTGTTTGGCCTGGGCGGCATCGGCCTGAACGTCATTCAAGGCGCCAAGATGGTGGGGGCCGACAAGATCATCGGTGTGGACCTGAACCCCGCACGCGAGGCCATGGCGCGCAAGTTCGGCATGACCCACTTCATCAACCCCAAGGAACACGCCAACCTGGTGGACGCCATCGTTCAGCTCACCGACGGCGGCGCCGACTACAGCTTTGAGTGCATCGGCAACACCAAGGTGATGCGCGACGCGCTGGAATGCACACACAAAGGCTGGGGCCGCAGCATCATCATCGGTGTGGCGGAGGCGGGTGCCGAAATCAGCACCCGGCCGTTCCAGTTGGTGACGGGGCGCAAGTGGGAGGGCTCGGCCTTTGGTGGTGCGCGCGGGCGCACGGACGTGCCCAAGATCGTGGACTGGTACATGGACGGCAAGATCAACATCGACGACCTGATCACCCACAAGCTGCCCTTGTCGCGCATCAACGAGGGCTTTGACCTCATGAAGGCCGGCGAGTCCATCCGCACCGTGGTCGAGTTTTGACATGGCGCTGGACAACCTCGAACTGATCAGCGAACACGCCTGCTTCGGCGGCGTGCAGCGCTTCTACAAACACAGCTCGGCCGAAATTGGTTTGCCGATGCGTTTTGGCCTGTTCCTGCCGCCGCAGGCGCTGGCCGGACAGGCCGTGCCGCTGCTCACCTACCTGGCTGGCCTGACCTGCAACGAAGAAACCTTCGCCATCAAGGCTGGCGCACAACGCCAGGCGGCCGAACTGGGCCTGGCCATCCTCACGCCCGACACCAGCCCGCGCGGTGCCGGCATTGTGGGCGAAGACCACCACTGGGAATTTGGTGTAGGCGCCGGCTTTTACCTAGACGCCACCGAAATGCCCTGGGCCGGCCACTGGTGCATGGAGAGTTACATCGTCAAGGAACTGCTGCCCGGCGTGACAGCGCAGTTTGGTCTGGACGGTCAGCGCCTGGGCCTGTTCGGCCACTCCATGGGCGGTCACGGCGCGCTCACGCTCGCGCTGCGCCACCCCGGGGTGTTCAAAAGCGTGTCCGCCTTTGCGCCCATTTGTGCGCCCACACAATGCCCCTGGGGGCACAACGCCTTCACCGGTTACCTGGGGCAGGACGAAAGCACTTGGGCCGCCCACGACGCCAGCGCGCTGATGGCGCAGCAGACATCTGCGCCCTACGCCAACGGCATCCTCATCGACCAAGGCCTGGCCGACAAATTCCTGGTGGAGCAACTCAAGCCCGAGCTGTTCGAAGCTGCCTGCGAGAAAGCGGGACAGCCGCTCACACTGCGCCGCCACGCCGGCTACGACCACGGCTACTACTTCATTCAGACCTTCATGGCCGACCACCTGCGGCACCACGCCGAGCGGCTGGCCTGAAGTTCAGACGCTCAGGCCAGCGCTGCGTCCAGCACTTCCACCCAATGCCGCACCGGCGTCTCGGTGCCGCTTTGCAGGTGGGTGATGCAGCCGATGTTGGCGCTGACGATGGTGCCGGCCTGCAACTCGCCCAGGTGGCCGAGCTTGCGGTCGCGCAGGGTGTAGCTGATCTCGGGATTGAGCACCGAGTAGGTGCCGGCGGAGCCGCAGCACAGGTGGGGCTCAACGCGGCTGACTTGGATGTCAAAGCCCAGGGCGCCCAGGTGCTGTTCCACGCCGCCTTTGAGTTGTTGGCCGTGCTGCAGCGTGCAGGGCGGGTGGAAGGCGAGTTTGGCGCTGGCCTTCACTTTGCCTTGCAGCGCGGGCACCAGTTCGGGCAACAGCTCGCTCAGGTCTTTGGTGAGTGCGCTGATGCGGGCGGCCTTGGCGGCCCATTCGGGCTCGTCTTGCAGGATGTGGCCGTATTCCTTGACCGTGACACCACAGCCCGAGGCGTTCATCACGATGGCCTCAACCCCCGCTTCGACGTGTGGCCACCAGGCGGCGATGTTGGCGCGCATCTGGGCTTTGCCGCCGTCCTGGTCGTTGAGGTGAAACTTCACCGCGCCGCAACAGCCGGCTTGGCCTTCGACGATGGTCTGGATGCCGGCGGCGTCCAGCACGCGGGCGGTGGCGCTGTTGATGTTGGGCATCATGGCCGGCTGCACACAGCCGGCCAGCATCAGCACCTTGCGGGGGTGCTGGCGGGTGGGCCAGGCGCCGGCATGTTGGGGTGCGGGCACCTTGATCTTGAGCGCCGCGGGCAGCAGCGGGCGCACCAGTTGCCCCAGCTTCATGGCCGGGCCAAACAGTGGCGAGGGCAGGCCTTCTTTCAGCAGCCAGCGCACGGCCTTTTCACCGGTTGGGCGCGGCACCTTGGCGTCGACGATCTTGCGGCCGATGTCCACCAGGTGGCCGTAGTCCACGCCGCTGGGGCAGGTGGATTCGCAGTTCCGGCAGGTCAGGCAACGGTCCAGGTGCTGCTGGGTGGCACGGGTGGGCGTGGCGCCTTCGAGCACCTGCTTCATCAGGTAGATGCGCCCGCGCGGGCCGTCCAGTTCGTCGCCCAGCAACTGGTAAGTGGGGCAGGTGGCGGTGCAGAAGCCGCAGTGCACACATTTGCGCAGGATGGCTTCGGCGGCTTGGCCGTCGGGCGTGCCTTTGAACTCGGGGGAGAGGTTGGTTTGCATGCTCAGGCCAGCTTTCCTGCGTTGAAGATGCCAGCCGGGTCGAAGGCTTCGCGCAGGCGTTGTTCGATCTGGGCCAGGGGGCCGGTGGTGGGTGTGCGGCGTGGCACGCCGGCTGGCAGGCCGTTGATGGGCGGGCGGAACAGCGTGGCATGGCCGCCCGCGCGGCCGGCGGCGGTTCGCAGGCGCTCGGCCGCATCCACGGGCGCCCAGAGCCAACGCTGGCCACCGTGCCACTCGATGAGCGGCGACCACGGCAACTCCAGCGCGGGCGCGGAAGGTGCCACGCTCAGGCGCCACAGGGCCAGGTCGGGGGTGGGCGCGGTGAAGAAGGGCAGGCGTTGGTCGCGGCAATCGGCCCAGTCGGGGCCGGCCTGTGCGTTGTCCATGCGCTGGCCGGGCACGTCTTTCAACATGCGGGCACAAGCCGATTCCACAGCGGCCACAGCGCCGCGCAGGCGCACGAAGAGCAGGTCTTTGGGCGGTGAGGCGGTGTCGTCCAGTCGTTCGCCGGGCCGCCCCAAGAACGGCTGAGCCCCCTCGGGGGGCCTGGCGTAGCCAGGTTGGGGGTCAGTCACCCAGCAACTGGCGTTGAGGGGCAGCGGCTGACCGCCCCAGCGTTGCAGTTGAGCAAGCGCCTGGTCTTGCGGCAGTTCAAACACCAGCGTGGCTTCGGCGGGCGCCACCGGCAGCACCTTGAGCGAGACCTCGACGAT
>DASUIK010000124.1:0-8798 GCA_036279795.1 Burkholderiaceae bacterium
GGCCCAAACACCTGTGCCACGGTTTCGAGCAGGTCCTCGGCCATTCGGCTGCGCTCGAGGATGATGCCCATGAAGGTGAAGAACGGGATCGCCAGCAGCGTGTCGTTCTGCATGATCCCCACCACACGCAGTGGCAAGGCCTGGAACAGGTTGTCTGGGAACAGGCCGGCTTCCATCCCGAGGAGGCCAAAGAACATACCCGTCGCAGCCAGCGAAAACGCCACCGGGAAACCGGACAGCAAGAACACCAGCAAACCCGCGAACATCAGCGGGACAAAATTGGCAGCAATGAATTCCATGATCGTCAGGCTCCTGCTTATTGAGCGGCCTTGAGGCGCTGTTGTTCTTCTTCCAGCAGTTGCTGGGCCAGGAGTTCTTCGTCACTCGGCCCGTCGTGGGCCAGCGGGTCAGGACCGTTGCCGGTCAGGAAAGCCGCGCGTTTGATCAGCTCGCTGACGCTTTGCACAAACAACAGCGCAAAGCCGAACGGAATCAGCGCATAGATGGGCCAACGGATCAGGCCGCCCGCGTTGGACGACATTTCGCCACTGCTCAGCGCCTGGGTGAACAGCGGCCACCCCTGCACAAACAGCAAGTAGCACAGGGGAAACACAAAGATGAGGATGCCACCGATGTCGACCCAGTTGCGGGTGCGTGCGCTGAACCGGCTGGAGATGAAGTCGATGCGGACATGGGCATTGCGCAGAAAGGCGTAGCCGCTGCCCAACATGAACACCGCCGCAAACAGGTACCACTGGATTTCCAGCCACGCGTTCGAGCTGGTGCCAAACAGCTTGCGAATGATGGCATTGCCTGCGCTGATCAGGGTGGTGGCCAAGATCATCCACATCGCCAGCTTGCCGATCAGGTTGGTCAAGGCGTCGATCAGGCGCGAAAGTTTGAGTAGTTGTGACATAAAAGCCCCTGTTGTGAGGTGGGCGGCAAGTCTACCCAAGCCGCAGACGGGTCTGCGGCCGGGTGCGCCGGTTTTCAGCAAAAAACCCCGCAGCAGCGGGGTTTTGCGCCGACGCTCGAAGCCGGTTTACAGCTTGGCAGCCTGCATGAAGCTGTCGAAACGCGCTTCCGTGAAGCGGAACCACAGGTTCTGGTCCTTGCGGAAGTTGGAGTAGTCGGTGTAGATCTTCTTCCAGTTCGGGTTGCTGGCGCTCAGCTCAGCGTACAGCTCCATGGACTGCTTGTAAGCTTCGTCCATCACCGCCTTGGGGAAGGGCAGCAGCTTGGCGCCACCGGCCACCAGGCGCTTGAGGGCACCGGGGTTGCGGGCGTCGTACATCGCCTGCATGGTGGTGTGCGCGTGCGAAGCAGCGGCCTCCACGATCGCCTTGTTCTCGGGCGACAAGGCGTTGTATGCGGCCTTGTTGATGTAGAAGTCGAGCTGTGCACCACCCTCCCACCAGCCAGGGTAGTAGTAGTTTTTGGCCACTTTCTGGAAGCCCAGCTTTTCATCGTCGTACGGTCCGATCCATTCGGTCGCGTCGATGGTGCCTTTTTCCAGCGCCTGGTAGATCTCACCACCGGGGATGTTCTGCGGCACGCCCCCCATGCGGCTGAACACCTTGCCGGCAAAACCGCCGATGCGCATCTTCATGCCCTTGATGTCCGCCAGGGTCTTGATTTCCTTGCGGTACCAGCCGCCCATCTGGGCACCTGTGTTGCCGCCGGGGAAGTTGACGATGTTGTACTGGTCGTAAAACTCGCGGAACAGCTTGAGGCCGTTGCCATCGTAGTACCACGCGGTCAACTGGCGGCTGTTCAAACCGAAGGGAATGGCCGTGCCCATGGCAAAGGTGTCGTCCTTGCCGAAGTAGTAGTAGGGCGCGGTGTGACCGGCTTCAACCGTGCCTTGCTGCACGGCGTCGACGATGCCGAATGCGGGCACCAGTTCACCAGGCGCGTGCACGGTCACCTCGAACTTGCCGCCCGACATGGCCTTGACGCCTTTGGCAAACACGTCGGCCGCGCCGTGGATGGTGTCCAGCGCCTTGGGGAAGCTGGAGGTCAGGCGCCAGCGGATGGCAGCCTGGGCGTGCACGGCAGGTGCTGCGCCAGCGGCCAGCACGCCGGCAATGCCTGCATGTTTGATGATTGAACGACGATCCATGGTTTGACTCCGATTTGGATTGTTGACGGTCGGCGGCGCACTGGACACCGCCTCGCCTGTGTGTGAAGGCTTGCGCATTGTAGGAAGCGGACACCCCCGGAACTTGGGGGTTTTCCCTTGCAAACGGCCGATTACGCCCCGCCGGCTGTGAAAAATTTTCACAGCCGCTTTCGGGAAAAATCAGCCAGCCTTCGAGGCGGTCAAAGGTGCACCGATCAGGGGCGGAAAACGCTCTCGCACGCTGTGCTCGATGCCCTGGGCGTCGAGTCCCTGAAGGCTGAGCAGCTTCGCCGGATCGCCGTGTTCGATGAAACGATCGCCCAAGCCCAGTTGCAGCACCGGCAGCAGCAAGCCGGCGGCCTGCAAGGCCTCCAGCACCGCACTGCCCGCGCCTCCCATGATGGCGCCCTCTTCCACGGTGACGATGGCGCTGTGGCTGCGCGCCAACTCAAGCAACAGATCCACGTCCAGCGGCTTGGCCCACCGCATGTTGGCCACGGAAGCGTTCAGGCGCTCGGCCGCTTCCAGCGCCGGGTACAACAAAGTACCGAAAGCGAGGACGACCACGCCTTGGCCCTGGCGGCGCAGCTCGCCTTTGCCATACGGCAGGCCAGTCAGGTCGGGCGCTGTCGCCTTGCCGACACCTGCACCGCGCGGGTAGCGCACGGCCACGGGGTGGTTTTGTTCGTAGGCCGTGCTCAGCAGCTGGCGGCACTCGGCTTCATCGGCCGGACAGGCCACGGCCATGTTGGGAATGCAGCGCAGGTAGGCGATGTCGTAGTTGCCGGCGTGGGTGGCGCCGTCAGCCCCCACCAGACCGGCGCGGTCCAGCGCAAACACCACCGGCAGGTTTTGCAAGGCCACGTCGTGGATCAACTGGTCGTAAGCGCGCTGCAGGAAGGTGGAGTAGATGGCCACCACCGGCTTGAGCCCTTCGCAGGCCAGGCCGGCGGCAAAGGTGACGGCATGCTGCTCGGCAATGCCCACGTCGTGGTAGCGCTCAGGGAAACGCTTGTGGAACTCGACCATGCCAGAGCCTTCGCGCATGGCGGGGGTGATGCCCACAAGGCGCTTGTCGGCCGCTGCCATGTCACACAGCCACTGACCAAACACCTGGGTGAAGGTGGTCTTGGGCGGCGTGGCAGGTGGGGTGAGGCCCACGGCTGGGTCGAACTTGCCCGGCCCGTGGTAGGCCACCGGATCGGCCTCGGCCAACTTGTAGCCTTGACCTTTTTTGGTGACCACGTGCAGGAACTGCGGGCCCTCGAGCTGCTTGATGTTCTCAAGCGTTGGAATGAGCGAATCCAGGTCGTGCCCATCGATGGGGCCGATGTAGTTGAAACCAAACTTTTCGAACAACGTGGCGGGCACCACCATGCCCTTGGCCTGCTGCTCCAGGCGCTTGGCCAATTCGAACAGCGGTGGCACCGGCTTGAGCACGCTCTTGCCCACGTTCTTGGCCGCCGCGTAGAACTGCCCGCTCATGAGCTGGGCGAGGTAGCGGTTGAGCGCACCCACAGGTGGGCTGATGGACATGTCGTTGTCGTTGAGGATGACCAGCAGCTTGCAGTGCTCGACCCCCGCGTTGTTGAGCGCCTCGAAGGCCATGCCGGCGGTCATGGCGCCGTCGCCAATGACGGCGATGGCATGGCGGTCTTCGCCCTTCTGGCGCGCGGCCACGGCCATGCCAAGCGCAGCGGAGATGCTGGTGGACGAGTGCGCGGTGCCAAAGGTGTCGTATTCGCTTTCGCTGCGCAGCGGAAAGCCGCTGATGCCACCCAGCTGTCGCAATGAGGCCATGCGCTCGCGCCGGCCGGTGAGGATTTTGTGCGGGTAGGTCTGGTGTCCCACATCCCACACGACGCGGTCCTCGGGCGTGTTGAAGACGTAGTGCAGCGCCACCGTGAGCTCCACCGTGCCCAGGTTGGAGCTGAGGTGACCACCGGTCTTGGACACGCTGTCCAGCACAAACTGGCGCAACTCGTCAGCCAGCGGCCGCAGTTGCGTGCGCTGCAGACGGCGCAGATCGGCGGGCGATTGGATGGTGGGCAACAAGGCGCTCATCGCGAGGTACTTTCGATATCCGTTGTCGGGTGTCGCTCAGAAGGAGCGTTGCACCACTTGTTGGGCCAGGGCCGCCAGCGCGCGGGTATCGGGCAGTCCGCTGCGCACCAGGGCCGCCTGGGCGCGCTCGATCAGCGCCTGGGCGTAAGCACGGGCAGCGTCCAGCCCCATCAGGGACACAAAGGTGGGCTTGTCGTTGGCGGCGTCTTTGCCGGCTGTCTTGCCCAACGTGGCCGAATCAGCCACCACGTCGAGGATGTCGTCCACCACCTGGAAGGCCAGGCCGAGAGCGGCACCGTAGTCGGCCAGCGCAGCGCGCTGCGGCTCTGTCACCAACGCACAGGCGGCGCCCATGAGCACGCTGGCCTGGAGCAAGGCACCGGTCTTCTTGCGGTGCATGTCTTCCAGCGCCGCCTGGTCCAGTGCCAGGCCCACGCTGGCCAAATCAATGGCCTGGCCACCAGCCATGCCTTGTGCGCCAGCGGCCTGGGCCAACAGCCGGCACAGACGCGCGCTGACTGCAGCGTCCAACACCTCTTCACCGGGCAACAGCAATTCGAAAGCGAGGGCCTGCAGCGCATCGCCGGCCAGCAAGGCCTGGGCCTCGCCAAACTGCACATGCACCGTGGGCTTGCCCCGGCGCAACACATCGTTGTCCATGCACGGCATGTCGTCGTGCACCAGCGAGTAAGCGTGGATCAACTCGACCGCACACGCGGCGCGCAGGGCGCCGTGGGGCTGTCCGCCGACAGCTTCGGCCGCCGCCAGCACGAGCAGCGGGCGCAGGCGTTTGCCACCATCGAGCACGGCGTAGCGCATGGCCTCGCCCAGCCCGGCCGGCGCGTCCAGCGGCACCCACGCTTCAAGCGCACGCTCCACCTCGGCCAGGCGTGCGTGGCTCCAACCCGCAAAATCCAGGACCCCAGCGCTCACTGGGCACTCCACGGCTGCGAGGAGCCGTTTTCGAACACGCGGATCTGCTGCTCCACCGCGTCCAGCTGGGAACGGCAGAAACGCAGCAACTCGGCACCACGTTGGTACTGGGCCAGCAACTGATCCAGCGGCAACTGGCCAGCGTCCAGCGCAGCGACCAGCTGCTCCAGCTCTTGCAACGCGGCTTCGTAGTTGGCGGGCGGGGCGAGCGCCTTGGCGGCGGCGGTTTTGGGCATGGGCAAAAAGGTAAGCGGCACACCAGCAGCAGGCGTATGCCAAACCTGGCATTTTAGTGGCCCGAGCAAAAGGCACGCCGATACCCCCGGGGTACAATTGCGCCCTTTTGTTCTCAGGAGCCCGGGCTCTATCCACCCCTTCCGCGCTGACTTCACCGTCGACAAGCGCTTACCCTGCCCCTTCATAGGGGGAGTCTCTAGGTCAGGACCACGATGTCTGATTTAAGTCTTCAACTGCAGCAGGCCGCAAGCCAACTTCCAGTTTCCAGTTACTTCGACGAGGCGCTGTTCCAGCGCGAACTGGAGACCATCTTTCAGCGCGGGCCCCGTTATGTGGGGCACCAAAACGCCGTCGCCAACCTGGGCGACTATTACGCTCTGCCCCAAGAAGGCCAGGGCCGTGCGCTGGTGCACACAGCACAAGGCGTAGAGCTGGTTTCCAACGTCTGCCGCCACCGCCAGGCGGTGATGCTCAAGGACCGGGGCAACCTGAACCAACAGCGCAACGGCAGCGCCGGTGGCCACATCGTGTGCCCCCTGCACCGCTGGACCTACAACGGCGGCAGCACACCGGGCGCCAAGCTGGGCAACCTGTTGGGCGCACCGCACTTCGCCGAAGACCCTTGCCTGAACCTCAAGCGCTACCCGCTGCGCGAGTGGAACGGCCTGCTGTTCGAGGACAACGGCCGCGACATCGCCGCCGATCTGGCGAACATGGGCCCACGCGCCGCGCTCAGCTTCGACGGCATGGTGCTGGACCACGTGGAACTGCACACCTGCAACTACAACTGGAAGACCTTCATTGAGGTGTACCTCGAGGACTACCACGTTGCGCCCTTCCACCCCGGCCTGGGCAACTTCGTGACCTGCGAAGACCTGCGCTGGGAGTTCAAACCGGAATACTCGGTGCAAACCGTGGGCGCAGCCAACCTGCTGGGCAAGGCCGGCAGCCCGGTGTACCAGCGCTGGCACCAGCAGCTCATGCAGTACCGCAACGGCGCCATGCCCGAACACGGCGCCATCTGGCTCACCTACTACCCCCACATCATGGTGGAGTGGTACCCGCACGTGCTCACCGTGTCCACCCTGCACCCCATCAGCGTGGACAAGACGCTGAACATGGTGGAGTTCTACTACCCCGAAGAGATCGCCGCCTTCGAGCGCGAGTTCGTCGAGGCCCAGCGTGCCGCCTACATGGAGACCTGCATCGAGGACGACGAGATCGCCGAACGCATGGACGCGGGTCGCAAGGCCCTGCTGGCGCGTGGCGACAACGAGGTGGGCCCCTACCAGAGCCCCATGGAAGACGGCATGCAGCACTTCCATGAGTGGTACCGCCGCCACCTCGGCGACGCGCTGAAAGGCTGACCATTTCGACCGCACTCACCCCCGTGCCGGCCAAGGGCCAGCAGGCCTTGTGGATGTTGCTGGCCTCCTTCCTCTTTGCCACCATGGGGGTGTGCATCAAGTTCGCCTCGGCGCACTTCAACAGCTTCGAGATCGTCTGCTACCGCGGCATCTTCGGTGTGCTGTTTCTTTTCGGCCTCACGCGTGCGCGTGGTGTTTCGCTGCGCAGCAGCGTGCCCATGATGCACGTGTGGCGCTCCATCGTCGGCACGGTCTCGCTGACCGCTTGGTTCTATTCCATCGCCATCTTGCCGCTGGGCACGGCCATGACGCTCAACTACATGAGCAGCATCTGGATCGCCACCTTCCTGCTCGGCGGTGCCTTGCTGCTGCAGGGGCGCAACACCCCCATCGCACGGCAAGGGCCTTTGTTTGCCACCGTGCTGGCCGGCTTTGCAGGGGTGGCCATGGTGCTGCGCCCATCGCTGGCACCGGATCAGGTGCTCGGCGCGATTGTGGGCCTGGCCTCTGGCGTTACCTCGGCACTGGCTTATCTGCAGGTGTCAGCGCTCTCGCGCGTGGGCGAACCCGAAAGCCGCACCGTGTTCTATTTCTCGCTCGGCGCGGTGATCGCGGGCGCTGCGGGCATGGCGGTCATCGGCGTATCGCCTTGGGATTGGACGCAGGCCCTGTGGCTGCTGCCCATCGGCCTGCTGGCGGTGCTGGGCCAGCTGTGCATGACCCGCGCCTACGCCAGCGGCGCCACCCTGGTGGTGGCCAACCTGCAATACTCGGGCATCGTCTTCGCAGCGCTGTACGGCTTGGCGGTGTTTGGCGACCGCCTGCCGTGGGTGGGCTGGGCAGGCATGGCCCTGATCATCGTCAGCGGCATTGCCGCCACCGTGCTGCGCGAACGCGAAGTGCCCGACAGCCCCGCCGAGGAACACGCATGACCCACCCCTTCACCACCCTGATCAGCGTCGAGCAACTGCAAGCCCTCATGGCCAGCGGCCAGCCCTTGATGGTGTTTGACTGCAGCTTCGACCTGACCAACCCGGCCGCCGGCGAACAACAGTTTGCGCAGGCCCACATCCCCGGTGCGGTCTACGCCCACCTCGACCGCGACCTCAGCGACAAATCGGGTGCCGCAGACGTGGCGTCGGGCGGCCGCCACCCGCTGCCTTCGCGCGAGAAGTTTGCGGCCTGGTTGCGCAGCGTGGGGTTTTCATCGCCGCACCAGGCTGTGGTGGTGGACCGCCAAGGCGCCAACTACTGCGGCCGGCTGTGGTGGATGCTGAAGTGGT
Organism: Burkholderiaceae bacterium; assembly: GCA_036279795.1. Classification (GTDB taxonomy): domain Bacteria; phylum Pseudomonadota; class Gammaproteobacteria; order Burkholderiales; family Burkholderiaceae_C; genus Hydrogenophaga. The sequence continues at coordinate 8,007 of DASUIK010000124.1, forward strand.
GTGGCCACGAAGCCGTGGCGGTGCTCGACGGTGGCCTCCAGGCGTGGCAGGCCGCAGGAGGGGCGGTGGCCAATGGGCCCGACAACACCGCCCACCCCACCGGTGACTTCGCCCTGTCCACAGCCCGCGCCCGCTTGGTGTCGGCCCAACAGCTGTTCGAGCAGCTCGGTCATGCCGACCAAGCGGTGATCGATGCGCGCGCCACGCCACGTTTCCGGGGTGAAGTGGAACCGCTGGACCCGGTGGCGGGGCACATTCCCGGCGCCTTGAACCGGCCCTTCGTGTTGAACCTTGCCGAAAACGGCCTTTTCAAATCACCCTCGCAGTTGCGCGAAGAGTTTGACCGCCTGCTGGCCGGGCGCGACCCCGCCAGCGTCGTCCACCATTGCGGCAGCGGTGTGAGCGCCATCCCCAATGTGCTGGGCATGGAAATCGCCGGCCTGGGACGTCCTGCCTTGTTTGCCGGCAGCTGGAGCGAGTGGTGCAACACCCCTGGCCTACCGGTCGCCCAGGGGTAAGACGCCCTGCTCAGTGACCGCCGTGGGCGAGGCCACTGACCACCGACACCAGGGCGATGCCCGCCAGCAGCCAGAAGATTTGTGAGACGGTCTCGCGCATGCCAAGCTTCTTCTGCAGTTGCGGAATCAGGTCGGCCAACGCGACATAAACAAAGCTGCTGGACGCCGCCACCAAAAAATAAGGCAGGTAATCGTTCAGCTGGTTGACCAGCAGGTAGCCGGTGAGGCCACCCAAGGCCGTGACGGTGCCAGCCATCGACACCTTGAGGAGCGC
>DASUIK010000125.1:0-4721 GCA_036279795.1 Burkholderiaceae bacterium
CCGCCAGCCCGGGCGCTGGGCCAGGGTTTCGGTGACCAACGCCTCCATGGTGCCGGCCAGGCTGTCGGCCATCGGCAGTTCGTGCGCGCGCACGTGGATGAGCGGGGGCAGGATGCGCAGCACCGAATGCCGGCAATAGGCGGAGAACCACAACAGGGCGCTGAACATCTCGCAGGCTTCGCCAGCACCGCCGTGGCGCAGGGTGAGCGGGGCCTCGTCTCGCGCACCGGGTGTGCGCTGCGCCAGCAGATGCGCAAAAGGCACGGCAGGCACGTCAGGGGACGAACCCATGCGGTGCGGCGTGCCCAGCGGCAACATCACCAGATCGCCCGGCGCCACACACACCGGCGCACGACCGGCCACTTCGATCCACCAGGGTGCACCACGGGCCATGCGGATGATGGCGCTGCCCGTCACACCGTCCGAGCGCAACCCCCAGGGCGCGAACAAATGGAAGCGCGCCGTGACCGCGCGTTCGGCGCGGCAGATGGTCAGGATTTCGCTCAAAACATCCATGCAGGAACCAAGCGTCTAGTGGGTGAAACAGGCTGGACGAATCGTGCCCAATCGCGGCGCCACGGCGGTTGAGCGCAGCGTAAGGGCCTTGAACAATCTCCTCCCATGGTAAAGCCAGGAGCAAACATGGGTTCACTGAAGATCGGTATCGCCGGTGGTGGCGTGGGCGGGTTGTCCGCCGCCATTGCGCTGCGACAACAAGGCCACGACGTCACCGTGTTCGAGCAGGCCAAGGGCTTCTCGAAGGTGGGCGCCGACATCAACCTCACGCCGAACGTGGTGCGCGCCATCGACGGTCTTGGCGCCGGTGCCGCCATCCGCGAGCGCGGGGCCCGGCCCACCTTCCGCATCAGCCGCGACTGGGACACGGGAAAAGAGACATCGCGACTGGGCATGAGCGACGTGGCCGAGCAGCAGTACGGCGCACCGCAGGTCACCATCCACCGCTCCGACATCATCAACGCGCTGGCCGAGCAGTTCCCGATGGACCAGATCCAGTTCGGCAAGCGCATTCGCAGCCTGACACAGGACCACAGCGGCGTGTCGCTGCAGTTCGAAGACGGCAGCCAGGCCAGCTTCGACGTGGTGGTGGGCGCCGATGGCATCCACTCACGCGTGCGCACCGCGCTGTTCGGTGAAGAGCACCCGCGCTTCACGGGCGTGGTGTCCTTCCGTTCGGTGGTGCCGACCGAGCGCGTGAAGCAGGTGCCCGAAATCGAAGCCTTCACCAAATGGTGGGGCCCCAACCCGCAGAGCCAGATCGTCACCTTCCCGCTCAACCAGGGCAAGGACACCTTCATCTTCGCTACCACCGGCCAGGACAGCTGGACCGAGGAATCGTGGACCAGCGAAGGCGATGTGAACGAGCTGCGTGGCTTCTACAAAGACTTCCACCCCGACGCACGAGCCCTGCTCGACGCGTGCGACAGCACGCTCAAGAGCGCGCTGTACGAACGCGAGCCGCTGGCACAGTGGTCGGTGGGCACGGTCACGCTGCTGGGCGATGCCTGCCATCCCATGTTGCCCTTCATGGCGCAAGGCGCGGGCATGGCGATTGAGGACGCCGTGGTGCTGGGCCGCGCGCTGGCCGGCGTGGCCACACGCGCCGAGGCCGCGCAAGCGCTGCAACGCTACGAGAGCGCGCGCAAAGAGCGCACGGCCAAGATCCAGATCGGCTCGCGTGGCAACCAGTGGATGAAAGGCCCCGGCAACGCCGACTGGGTTTACGGCTACGACGCCTGGCACACGCCTTTTTGACCGACGCCCCCACACACCATCCCCCCCTCGCAAGCACCATGACACACACGCACAAGCGCGCACTGATCGCGGCCACGCTGGCCGCCTGCATTTGGCCCACCCTGGGCCTGGCCCAGAGCTTCCCCAGCAAGATGCTCACCATCGTCGTGCCTTTCCCCGCTGGTGGTGGGCCTGACGTGGCTGCCCGCGTGCTGGCAGAGAAGCTGGCGCCCAAGCTGGGACAAGCCGTGGTGGTGGACAACAAGCCCGGTGCCGGCGCGCTGCTGGGCGCCGGCGTCGTGGCCCGCGCCACGGCCGATGGCCACACCCTGCTGCTGACCCCCAACACCCTGGCCATCTCGCCCCACGTGCTGGCCGCCGGCGCCGGCGGCAACCTCGACGTACAAAAAGACCTGGTGCCCGTGATCGCGCCGGCCACCACCCCGTTGGCCCTGGTGGCCGGCCCGCAACTGGGCGTGAAGTCGCTGGCAGACCTGAACCAGCTGGCCCGAACCAAACCCGGCATGACCTACGGCAGCGCGGGCAACGGCTCGCCCATGCACTTCGCGGGCGAGATGTTCAAGAAGTCCACCGGACTGGACCTGCTGCACGTGCCCTACCGTGGTGTGGCGCCATCGCTGAACGCGGCACTGGCCGGTGAGGTGCAACTGCTGTTCGTCGCACTGGGTGGTGCGTTGCCCCACATCAAGGCGGGCAAGCTGGTGCCTCTGGCGGTGGTGGAGGACGAGCGCTCTGGCTTGCTGCCCCAGGTGCCCACGGCCACGGAACAAGGCGTCAAGGGCGTGGAAGTGGCCGCCTGGTACGGCGTGTTCGCGCCCGCCGGCACACCGGCTGCGGTGGTGCAGCGGCTGAACCAGGAGATCAACGACGCCCTCAAGCTGCCCGATGTGCGCGAGCGCTTCACGGGCGCGGGCCTGGAAGTGCTGGGCGGCACGCCCGCGCGCCTGGCCGACTTCATGAAGGCCGACCACCAGCGCTACGGCAGCCTGGCACGCGAACTCAAGATCCGCGCCGATTGAACATCGCCCACCCCATTGCTTGCCCACTCCGTCTGGCCGCATCCCCCTCAAGGGGCGACACCAGCCGTCCTGCAAAGCAGGCCCGGCGGTGTCTCCCCGGTCAAGTCACCGGTTCCCAACCATCCACTTTTCACACCAAGGAGACTCGCATGAACAAACACCTCATCGCTGGCGCTGTGGCGCTGGCCTGCTCCCAGGCAGCCCTGGCTCAAGGCGCCAGCAGCGTCGAAATCTACGGGCTCATTGACGTGGGTATCGAACACGTCACCGGCGTGGGCGCCAGCGGCGATTCGCTGCAGCGCATGACCACCAGCAGCAACACCGCACCATCGCGCCTGGGTTTTCGTGGCAGCGAAGATCTGGGTGGTGGCATGCGGGCATTCTTCACGCTGGAGCAGGGCATCGTCATGAACAACGGCAGCCTCAGCCAAGGCGGCCGCACCTTCGGTCGCCAGGCCTTGGTGGGTATCAGCGACGCCAACCTGGGTTCGCTGTCCCTGGGCCGCCAATACACCATGACCTTCTGGTCGGGCCTGAACGCCGACATCCACGGCGGCGGCATCTACGGCACCGGTTCGCTGGACCCCTACCTGCCCAACGCCCGTGCCGACAGCGCGGTGGCGTGGCGCAAGAGCTTTGCCAGCGGCTTGCAGTTGGGCGCCACCTACAGCTTCGGGCGCGACAGCGTGAACGCCGGCCCCAGCCCGGCCGGCACCAACTGCCCCGGACAGACCACGGCCGACAGCAAGGCCTGCCGCGAGTGGTCGCTCATGGCCAAGTACGACACCCCCACCTGGGGCACGGCAATCGCCTACGACCGCCAGCACGGCCGCGCTGTGGGCGCCGCACCCGATGCCGTGTTTGGCAACCTCAACAGCAGCGACAAAACCGATAGCCGCTTCATCCTCAACGGCTGGACCAAAGTGGGGGACGTGAAGATCGGTGGTGGCCTGCAGCGCCGTGACAACGAAGGCTCGACCGCGCGCCCCGACAGCGACATGTGGCACATCGGTGCCTCCATGCCCGTGTCGCCGGCGGTGACGCTCTCGGGCCAGGTGGTCACGCTGCGTTACAAAAACGCCAGCGACTACAACGCCACGCTGATGGCCGTGCGCGCCACCTACGCTTTCTCCAAGCGCACCAACGTGTTCGCACAAATCGGTCACATCAAGAACAACAAGGCCTCGGCCGTGGCGCTCAGCGGCGGTTCGCCTGGCAGCAACCCCGTCGCAGGTGCTTCTCAGACGGGCATCAACATCGGGATGCAGACCTCGTTCTGATCCCGTTTCTCCAAGGTTCATGCCCCGGGTGTTTGCCCGGGGCTTTTTTCATTGGGCCGCCGCGTTCTGCCGCTCCAGCTGTGCCTGCGCCAGGGCCTTGAGTCGGCGGCGCAGGCGCACGATGCCGGTGTCGTGCGCGTACAGGAACTCGCGGTGGTTGGCGTCGGGCTCCATGGCCTCCACGGCCACGCGGTCCTGCTCCAGCACGTTCCAATGGCGTTGCTCCAGCCGGTTTTTGTAGAGGAAGCGCCAGGTGTCGCGCTGCCAGCCCTGCACCTTGCGGCAGCGCCAGAAGAAGACCTCGGTCACGTTCTTCTCAGCCGGCGCAAACGCCCCGACGATGGCAAAGTTGCCGCCTGGCCCGCCCGTCTTGGGGTAGGGAATTTCCAGGTGCATGGTGTGGATGTGGCCACTCTCGCGCCACTCCGCCCAGTCGAAGTTCACATCGCGCTGGCCTTTCTTTTCGAAGATGAAGCCGGCGGGCAAGTCGCGCACCTGGAACTCGGCGCTGATCTCGCCTTCGCTCATGGTGTGCGACTGCTTGTGCAGGTAGGCGCCGTGCATGGGGTCCATCACGTTGTCGATGACGTAGCGGTAGTCGCAACCCCATTCCACGTAGCACAGGAAACTGGACCACTCCGGCGAGGTC
>DASUIK010000126.1:0-28446 GCA_036279795.1 Burkholderiaceae bacterium
CGCGCGCGCTCGCCAAATGACATCATCGGTGGGTTCCTGAGGTGTGACCGTGCGATTCTGTGGCGGGCGTGCCGGCCTGTATAGTTTTGTCAAAGTCCCCTCGGGCTTGTCACGGGTTTCCCACCATGCCCCCTGTTGCCATCGAATGGATCGGTTTTCTGGCCGCCGCGCTCACCACCCTCAGTTTTGTGCCCCAGGCCTGGCTCACGTTCAAAACACGCGATGTCAGCGGCATCTCGCTCGGCATGTACAGCGCCTTCACCCTAGGCGTGGCCATGTGGCTGGTATACGGTTTCGCGTTGGGCGCCTGGCCCCTGATCGCCGCCAACTCGGTCACCTTGTCGCTGGCCTTGGCGATTCTGGTGATGCGGGTGCGCTTTGGGGGCAAGCGCTCGGGCGTGTGATCAGGCCGCCGCGCGTTGCAGCCGGTCGCGCACGCCGTCCCATTCGGGCGCGGGCGGGGGCATTTCGATCCAGATCAGTTTGACGCCGGCGTCGTCGAACGCCCGCAGCACGGCAAACAGCTCCTGTGCGCAGGCAGCGGCGTCGCCGGGCATGGCGCGTTGCACCAGGTGTTTGCTGGCACTTTTCACCCGACTGCGGGTGTAGACGGCGATGTGGCGGGCGTCGGCGCCGAGCACATCGAGTGCGCTCTGGATCTGCTGGGCGTCCATCAACCGCACCTTGGCCTGGGGCGCGTAGTGCGATTCGAGGGTGCCGGAGGCGCGGGGCGCTTGTTCGTCGCGGGCGCGCAAGGGCTGGCCACACACGGCTTCGATGTGTGCGGCTGTGAGCATGCCGGGGCGCAGCAGCACGGGGTGGCCCCGGCTGGCGTCCACGATGGTGGATTCGATGCCCACGTCGCAGGGGCCGCCGTCGAGTACACACAGTTCGGCGTCGCTCAGCACACCCTCGAATTCCGACACCACGTGTGCCGCCGTGGTGGGGCTGACCCGGCCGAAGCGGTTGGCGCTGGGCGCGGCCACGCCCCACACGCCGAGGGGCCGCGCGGCGTGCAGCACGGCCTGGGCCACGGGGTGCGAGGGACAACGCAGGCCGATGGAGTTTTGCCCGCCGGCGGCCACGGCCCCCACCACCTCACGTCGCGGCAGGATGAGGGTGAGCGGGCCGGGCCAGAAGGCGCGCATGAGGCGCAGCGCGAAGTCGGGCACGTCGGTGGCGTAGTGCAACACCGCCGGCCACCATTCGGCCTCGGTGCTGCCGGCCACGTGCACGATCAGCGGGTGGTTGCTGGGGCGGCCTTTGGCGCTGAAGATGCGCGCCACCGCGCTGGCGTTGTCGGCGTCGGCACCCAGGCCGTACACGGTTTCGGTGGGCAGGCCGAGCAGGCGGCCATCGGCCAGGGCCTGCGCGGCCTGCGCGATGGCGGTGGCTTGTCTGCCGTCCAGCGGGGTGCTCATGACAGGGCAGGCAGGCCCAGCAGCGCGGCCGCTTGCGCAGCGCTGGCTTTCACCTCGGCCACGGTGGCGCCCGTGATGTTGAGGTGGCCCATCTTGCGGCCGGGGCGGGCATCGAGCTTGCCGTAGAGGTGCAGGTGGGTGCCGGGCAAGGCCAGCACGCGGTCCCAGGCGGGCGAGCGCGCTGTCTTGTCGGCGCCTTGGGGGAACCACAGGTCGCCCAGGATGTTGAGCATGATGGCCGGGCTGTGCTGGCGCACCTCGCGCAGCGGCAGGCCGGCCATGGCGCGCACCTGTTGCTCGAACTGCGACACGTCGCAGGCGTTCTGCGTGTAGTGGCCGCTGTTGTGTGGGCGCGGGGCCATTTCGTTGACCACCAGGGCGCCATCGGCGCTGCCGTCGGCTATGACGAAGTACTCCACGCACAACACGCCCACGTACTGCAGCTGGTGGGCGATGGCGATGGTGGCGGCGCGCGCCTTGTCGCACAGGGCGGCGGGCAGGGCGCCTTCATACACCTCGGTCACGGCCAGGATGCCGTCAACATGGGTGTTGCGCTGCACCGGGTAGCTCACCGCCTGGCCGTTGGCACCGCGCGCGACGATCACCGAACACTCAGCCTTGAGCGGCAGCATTTTTTCCAGCACGCAGGGTACGCGTTTGAGCTGATCCCAGGCGGCGGCCAGCTCGGCGCGGTCTTTCACGCGGATCTGGCCTTTGCCGTCGTAACCCAGGCGTGCGGTCTTGAGGATGCCGGGCAGCAGGTCGGCCGGCACGGCGGCCAGCAAGGCCTCGGATTCGATGGCGGCGTAAGGCGCCGGGCCGATGCCGCTGGTGGGCAAGGCGGCCACGAAGTGGGCCTTTTCCTGTATGCGGTCTTGCGCCACGGCCACGGCGTGGGCGCCGGGGGCCACCGGGCGGTGGGCGCCCAGGGTGATGAGCGCGGGCGCGGGCACGTTCTCGAATTCGGTGGTGATGGCGTCGCAGCGTTGCATCAACTGCGCCAGGCCTTGTTCGTCCTCGTAGCCGGTCTGGATGTGCCAGTGCGCGACGCGGCCGGCCGGGCTGGCGGGATCGGGGTCGAGCACCGCCGTGAAGTAGCCCATGGCCTGGGCGGCGTGCACGAACATGCGGCCCAGCTGGCCGCCGCCCATCACGCCCAGCGTCAGTTGCTGGCCGGTGGCGCCTGTGGTGCCGGGGAGCAGGGTCTTGAGGGTCATGGATGGGCCGTTTGAGTGAAGGGCTTTTTCGGGAACACCGCCGGGCCGGCTTGGCCGGACGGCTGGTGTTGCCCCCTTGAGGGGGTGACGCCGAAGGCGGCGCAGGGGTGGGTCATTTCGGAGGAAGTGTCATGGCGCGCGCGGTTTCGGTCTGCGCGGCACGGAAGGCGTTGAGTTGCTCGCGCAGGGCGGGGTTGCCGTTGGCCAGTATGGCCACCGCAAACAGGGCGGCGTTGGCCGCGCCGGCCGCACCAATGGCGAAGGTGGCCACCGGCACGCCCTTGGGCATTTGCACGATGCTGTGCAGCGAATCGACGCCTTGCAGGTGTTTGCTGGCCACGGGCACGCCCAGCACGGGCACGGGGGTTTTGGCCGCCAGCATGCCGGGCAGATGGGCGGCGCCGCCGGCACCGGCGATGATGGCCGTGAGCCCGCGTGCGGTGGCGGCCTCGGCGTAGGCGAACATGTCGTCGGGCATGCGGTGGGCCGAGACCACGCGCGCCTCGTGCGCCACACCAAACTGCTCCAGAATCTGAACCGCGTGTTGCATGGTGTCCCAGTCGCTGCTGGAACCCATCACCACCCCGACTTGAACGTCCGCCATGCTTGCTCCGTTAAAGTTGGGATTTTACGGTTCGGCCCCACATGGGCCGCATTCCCACCGCTTGCAGGCCCATAGCCCATGATCGACGTCACCATCCAAAACTTTGAAGCCGAGGTCATCGAGGCCTCCATGACCACACCGGTGCTGGTCGATTTCTGGGCGCCCTGGTGCGGCCCCTGCAAATCGCTCGGGCCCATCTTGGAAAAGGTGGAAGAAGCCTACGCCGGCCGCTTCAAGCTGGTGAAGATCAACTCCGATGACGAGCAGCAGCTCGCCGCCGCCTTCGGCATCCGCAGCATCCCCACCTGTGTGTTGTTGATGGGCGGTCAGCCTGTCGATGGCTTCATGGGCGCCTTGCCCGAAGGCCAGGTGAAGGCCTTCCTGGACAAGCATTTGCCGCCCGCTGACGAGCTGCCGCCCGAAGTTGTGGAACAAGCCGCAGCGCCCGAGCCCGTGGCCGCGCCCGGCAGCGACGACGCCATCGCCGCGCTGGCCCAGGCCGTGGCCGACAAGCCCGACGACGACAACGCGCGTTTCGACTTCATCAAGGCTTTGCTGCTGCTGGGCCGCACCGACGACGCTAAGGTGGCCTTTGCGCCCGTGATCGCCAAGGCCATGGCGGTGCGCAAGCTTGAGGCGCTGCAGCACTGGATGAACGCGTTGGACGTGGTGGAGAACGCCTACGAGCCGGCCGACGCCGCGCTGGCCGCGCGCATCGCCGCCAACAAACGCGATTTTGACGCCCGTTATGAATTGGCCCAGCACCACATGGCCGCCCAGCGCTGGACGGCCGCGATGGACGAGTTGCTCGAAATCCTGATGCGCGACAAGGCCTGGAACAGCGACCTGGCGCGCAAGACCTACGTGGCGATCCTGGAAATCATCGACGTGCCCAAGCCCAAGGTGGCCGAAGGCCAGATTCCGCCCGAAGACCCCACCGTGGCCACCTACCGCCGCCGCCTGAGCAGCGTGGTGCTGAGCTGAGCCACGCGTGGCGGTTCACTGTTCTGTATTCATTGCCACCAGCCTCGACGGTTTTATTGCCCGCGAGGATGGGGGCCTGGATTGGTTGGACCAGGCCAACGCCGGTGTGCCCCCGGGCGAGGATTGTGGCTACAGCGAGTTCATGGCGTCGGTGGATGCGCTGGTGATGGGGCGACACACCTTTGAGAAGGTGTTGGGTTTTCCCGAGTGGCCCTATGCCGACAAACCGGTGTGGGTGCTCAGCAGAACGCTGCAGACCTTGCCAACGGGCCTGCCGCCTTCGGTGAGGCTGCTCAACGCCACGCCGGCCGAGGTGTGCGAACAGGCCGCAGCCCAGGGTTGGCAGCGTTTGTACGTGGACGGCGGCCTGACCTTACAGGCTTTTCTGGCGGCCGGGTGCCTCAGCGACCTCACAGTCACCGTGATCCCCGTGCTGCTCGGGCGGGGCCGGCGGCTGTTTGGGGACGCGGGTCGCGATGTGGGCCTGACACACTTGGCCACAAAGGCCTACCCTTTTGGGTTTGTACAGAACACCTACCGCGTGAACCCGGCCGCTTGAGCTTTCGTGTTCAGGTCTTGTAGCCCGGGTCCAGCCGCTCCACCTTGCGCCGCAGCGCCGGCCAGGCCAGGTTGGCGCCCTGGCCGGCGGTGGCGGTTTTCATTACCGTGCCCATGTCGCTGATGATGCGCGGGTCGACGTGCACCAGTTCGCCGCCACCGGCCAGCGCATCGATCTGGATGCGGCAGGTGTTCTCCAGGATGTACATGGACAAAAAAGCGTCCGCGATGCTGCGCCCGACCGTGAGCAGGCCGTGGTTGCGCAGGACCAGATGGTTGGCGCTGCCGAGGTCGGCCTGCAGGCGCGGTTTCTCGTCGGGGCGGAAAGCCACGCCTTCGTAGTCGTGGTAGGCCAGTGAGGCCAGCACAAAGGTGGACTGCTGGCTCAGCGGCAGGATGCCGTGCTTCTGCGCGCTCACGCCCACGCCAGCGCGCGTGTGGGTGTGCAGCACACACACCGCCTCGGGCCGGGCCTCGTGCACGGCGCTGTGGATCACGAAGCCGGCCGGGTTGACTGGGAAGGGAGAGTCGTGCAGCTTGTTGCACGACATGTCCACCTTGACCAGGCTGCTGGCTGTGATCTCGTCGAACATCAGCCCGTAGGGGTTGATGAGGAACTGGTGCTCGCCGCCGGTGACGCTGTCGGGCAGCTTGGCGCTGATGTGGGTGAAGACCAGGTCGCTCCAGCTGTACGCGGCCACCAGGCGGTAGCAGGCCGCGAGATCGCAACGCAGCGCCCACTCTTCAGCGCTGACCAGTTCTTTCAATGAGGGGATGTGCATGGCGACCACCGGGCGTTGGAAAAACGCCGATGGTGCGCCAGCCAGTCACACGCGCGCTGTCGCTGCGAGGACAGCGCAGGTCTTCAGTCGGCTTTCTTCACCGAGCATGTGTTGAAGCCAAACATCGCATAGGGCGGGCACCAGCCCATGAGGCCGGTGGCCAGCGGCACCAGACCGATGTAGCCCCACAAGCCCACCGTGCCGGTGGCGGCGGCGGCGATGAGGGCCAGGCCGATGACGATGCGCAGGGTGCGGTCGATGCCGCCAACGTTTTTGGTCATGTGAGTCGCTCCGTGGTTGAACAGTGGGGCGAGTGTGCGCGTGGGGTTGCGGCCTGTCTGTGACCGAGGTCACGCAGGCTGGGGGCTGCCATTGGCCAAGGCCCGCAGGGCGGCTGGGTCGCGCACCTCGATGCTCTCGCGCGACAGCGCCAGCCAGCCCTCCCGCTCAAAACGGCGCAACAGGCGGGTGACGATCTCGCGCACGGTGCCCAGTTCGTCGGCCAGGGCCTGGTGGGTGGTCTTGATGGGGCTGCCGTGGCCGAGCAGCGCGGCGGCCAGGCGTTGGTCCAGCCGCTGAAACGCCACCGCTTCGATCAGCGCGGTGAGGTCGGCCATGCGTTCGGCAAACAGGCCGAGCACGAAGTCGCGGAACGCCGTGTCGGCCAGGGCGTGGCGGAAGGCTGCGGGGGGCAGCAGGGCCAGTTGGGTGTCACGTGTGGTGACGCCCTGCGCCGACAGCGCCGTTTGTGCGAACAAGGCCGAGGAGGACACCAAGCACAACTCACCGGGCACGACGCGGTACAGCTCCAGGGTCCGGCCCTGCGAGGTGTTGCGCGACACGCGCACCTCGCCTTGCAGCAGCAAGGGAAAACCGGCACAGGCCTCGTGTTCACGGAACAGGGTGGTGCCGGCCGGCACCTCGTGCAGTGGCAGGCCGCGCAAGGTGTCGGCCAGCGCGGTCAGAGCGGGGTAGGTCGCGATCAGGGTGGTCATGTTCGAGGGACAAAGTTCCTCAAAAAATTTGAATGAAAACGACAAGGCAATTGAAAAGCTTTGACGATGGAATCTCTAGACTCGCCCCACTGTGCTGCGCCGCAGCAACGATTGGAGGGAGTTGCCCATGTCCGACATTCATCCGGTTGCCCGTTATAGCCGAGTTGCCGTGCTGCTGCACTGGGTGCTGGGTTTCGCCTTGATCGCTGTTTTTGGCGTGGGCCTGTACATGGCCGACCTGCCGTTTTCGCCGCAGCGCCTCAAGCTCTACAACTGGCACAAGTGGGCGGGTGTGAGCATTTTGCTGCTGTCTGCGCTGCGCCTGGCCTGGCGCCTCACGCACCGCCCGCCGGAGTTGCCCGAGGCCGTGGCCGGCCGCATGCCTGCCTGGCAGCGTGTGGCCCACCACGCCACCCACCACGCGCTGTACCTGCTGTTTTTTGCCGTGCCGCTGCTGGGCTGGGCGTACAGCTCGGCCGCTGGTTTTCCCATCGTGTGGTTCGGCGCGGTGCAGTTGCCTGACTTTGTGCCGGTGAGCGAATCGTTGGCCGAGGTGCTCAAGCCGCTGCACAAGTTCAGCGCCTTTGCCATGGCCGCTCTGGTGTTGATGCACATCGGCGCCGCGGTCAAGCACCAATGGCTGGACCGCGACGGCTTGTTGAACCGCATGTTGCCCGGCCGCGCCTGACTTTTTCGGAGAACCCCATGTCTTTCGCCCGCATTTCGTTTACGTTGGCCGCCATGGCCTTGATGTCCCTGCCCGCGCTGGCGCAACAAAAATTGCTGCCCGAGCAAAGCGAGATCGCCTTTGTGGCGCGCCAGATGGGCGTGCCGCTGGAAGGGAAGTTCCGCAAGTTCGATGCACAGATCAGCTTCGATGTGGCCAAGCCACAGACCAGCAAGATCGCCTTCACGGTGGACGTGGGCAGCGCCACGCTGGGCTCGCGCGAGACCGATGCCGAACTGCCCAAGGCGCCCTGGTTCAACGTGCCCAAATTCCCCCAGGCCACGTTCCAGTCGAGCAGCGTCAAGGCGCTGGGCGGTGGCAAATTTGAGGTGGCCGGTCAGCTGACCATCAAGGGCAGCGCCCGCGACGTGGTGGTGCCGGTGGCATTGACCCAAAGCGGCACTGTCACCATCGCCACCGGCACCCTGCCCCTCAAGCGGCTGGCCTTCAAGATCGGCGAAAACGAGTGGGCCGACACGTCCATGGTGGCCGACGACGTGCAAGTCAAGTTCAAGCTCGCGCTTTCGGGCGTGGCGAAGTTGTGACCACCCCGTTGCTTGCCCACTGCGTGTGGCCGCATCCCCCTCAAGGGGCGACACCAGCCGTCCGGCAAAGCCGGCCCGGCGGTGCCCCCGGTGAAGTCCCTGTTTTCTTCCTGTGTCTTTTTTCAACTGGAGTTCTTCATGCGCAAAGCTTTCATCGCCCTGGCCGCTCTGGCTTCCTTGTCCGCCGGCATGGCCCACGCCGCTGACTACGCCATCGACCCGACCCACACCTTCGTGACCTTCGAGATCGACCACTTTGGCACCACCACCAACCGCGGCCGTTTTGACAAGAAGGAAGGCACGGTGCAGTTTGACCGCGCGGCCAAGACCGGCAAGGTGGACATCAGCATCGACGTGGCCTCGGTGAACACCGGCACCGCAGCATTCGACAAGCACCTGCAGAGCGCTGACTTGCTGGATGCGGCCAAGCACCCGAAAGCGCGCTTTGTGTCCGACAAGTTCGCCTTCAACGGCGACAAAGTGAGCGAGGTCAGCGGCCAGTTCACCCTGCTGGGCAAAACCGTGCCGGTGACCCTGAAAGCCAACAAGTTCAACTGCTACGACAACCCCATGCTCAAGCGTGAGGTGTGTGGTGGCGACTTTGAAGCGACGATCGACCGCAGCGCCCATGGCCTGAACTACGGCCTGGACTGGGGCTTTGCCAAGAACGTGCGCCTGGTGGTGCAGATCGAGGCCGTGAAGCAGTAAATCAGGCGTTGAGCTTGCGGGCTGTGTGGAGCACCTGCTCCACCACGCCCACCACACTGGCCTGTTGCGTGGCGTCACGCAGCAGGCCTTTGTCGTCAAAGGCCGCTGCGGCTTGCCCCAGGGCGAATTGTTTGGGGGCCACCCAGCATTGCAGCTGGCGCATCAGCGGCGCCAGCTGGCCCAGGCCACGCACGCCGCCCAGCGCACCGTTGGAAGCGGCCAGCAGGCCCACCACCTTGTTGTTGAAAGGTTTGGTGCCCACGGCCCAGTCGGCGTCGCCCGCGATGGGGCGCGACAGCCAGTCCAGCGTGTTCTTGAGCAGGCCCGTGTAGCTGGCGTTGTACTCGGGCGAGCAGATGATCCAGGCCGGGTGTGCGTGCACGATGGCCTTCAGCTCCCGCACCTTGTCGGGGGTGCCTTGTGCTTCCAGGTCGCCGTTGTAGAGCGGCAGTTCGAAATCGGCGAGTTCCAGCAGGGTGACGTCGGCGCCGAGATCACGGGCGGCTTGGGCGGCCACGGCGGCCAGGCGGCGGTTGAAGGACTGTTGGCGGGTGCTGCCGGCAAAAACCAGTGTTTTCATGAGGGTTGGGGTCCAGGTTGGGTGGCGTGTTCGAGGGTGTGCAGAAAGTGCAGGGCCTGCCAGCGGTCGTCACCGCACATGGCGGGTTCGGGCGCGAGCGAACTGCAGACCGCCGGCCGTTCGGGTTGACCGAACAGGCGGCAGCGCATGTCCTCGTCCAGGTGCGGGCAGGGCACACCCGCCGGCTTGCCTTGGGGCAGGCCGGGCAGGGGGCTGGTGATGGACGGGGCGATGCAGCAGGCGGCGCAACCGGGACGGCAGGCAAGACTCATGGCGGCTGATTGTCCTTGATGCCCCAAGGCCGGGTGGCGCGTGGGGTGGTCGAAAAATAGGCAGGCCCGTAAAATCGAGGGTTCCCCAGCATTTGCGCGCGCCCCACCATGTTGTACCCCCAGGAATTTGACGTCATTGTTGTTGGTGGCGGCCACGCCGGCACCGAGGCCGCTTTGGCCGCGGCCCGCATGGGCTGCGCCACGCTGCTGCTCACGCACAACATCGAAACCCTGGGGCAGATGAGCTGCAACCCGTCCATCGGCGGCATTGGCAAGGGGCACCTGGTGAAGGAGGTGGATGCGCTGGGCGGTGCCATGGCGTTGGCCACCGACGAGGGCGGCATCCAGTTCCGCATCCTCAATAGCAGCAAAGGGCCGGCCGTGCGCGCCACCCGGGCCCAGGCCGACCGCATTCTCTACAAGGCTGCCATCCGCCGCATGCTGGAGAACCAGCCGAATCTGATGATCTTCCAGCAGGCGGTGGACGACCTGATGGTGGAAGGTGACCGGGTGGTGGGGGCGGTGACCCAGGTGGGCATCCGTTTTCGCAGCCGCACGGTGGTGTTGACGGCTGGCACCTTTCTGGACGGCAAGATCCATGTGGGCCTGCAAAACTACAGCGCCGGCCGCGCGGGCGACCCGCCGGCGGTGTCGCTGTCGGCCCGACTGAAGGAATTGAAGCTGCCGCAGGGGCGCCTCAAGACGGGCACACCGCCGCGCCTGGACGGCAAGACCATCGACTACAGCAAGTGCACCGAGCAGCCGGGCGACGGCATGCCGGGTTCGGACACGGCGGACCGGCCGGTGCCGGTGTTCAGCTTCATGGGCAAGGCCAGCATGCACCCGCAGCAATTGCCTTGCTGGATCACCCACACCAACGAGCGCACGCACGAGATCATCCGCAGCGGCTTTGACCGCAGCCCCATGTTCACCGGCAAGATCGAAGGGGTGGGGCCGCGCTACTGCCCCAGTGTGGAAGACAAGATCAACCGCTTTGCCGACAAGGACAGCCACCAGATCTTTCTGGAGCCCGAGGGTCTGACCACCCACGAGGTCTACCCCAACGGCATTTCCACCAGCTTGCCTTTTGACATTCAGTACGCGCTGGTGCGCAGCATGCCGGGGCTGGAGAACGCCCACATCCTGCGTCCGGGTTACGCCATCGAGTACGACTACTTCGATCCGCGCTCGCTCAAGAGCAGTTTCGAGACCCGGCAGATCCAAGGTCTGTTCTTCGCTGGTCAGATCAACGGCACCACGGGCTACGAGGAGGCGGCCGCTCAGGGTCTGTTCGCTGGCATCAATGCCGCGCTGCAGTGCCGGGGCGAGGGCGCCTGGCTGCCTGGCCGCGACCAGGCCTACCTGGGCGTGCTGGTGGACGACCTGATCACCAAAGGCGTGACCGAGCCCTACCGCATGTTCACCAGCCGCGCCGAGTTCCGCCTGCAGCTGCGTGAGGACAATGCCGACATGCGACTCACCGAAGTGGGGCGCCAGATGGGGTTGGTGGACGATGCCCGCTGGGACGCCTTCAACCGCAAACGTGATGCGGTTTCACGTGAAACAGAGCGCCTCAAGGCGACGTGGGTCAACCCGCGCAACCTGCCGGCGGAAGAGTCGGCGCGTGTGCTGGGCAAGTCCATTGAGCGCGAGTACAACCTGGGCGATCTGCTGCGCCGGCCCGATGTGAGCTACGCGGCCTTGATGGGCATGGATGGCGGCAAGTACGGCGCCGACACCCTGGTTTCACGTGAAACGCTGGGCGATTTGTTTGACGAATTGCATGAGCCCGTGGTGGAGCAGATTGAAATTGCTGCCAAATACTCGGGCTACATCGACCGGCAAAAGGGCGAGGTGGAGCGCGCTGCCCACTACGAAAACCTCAGGTTGCCCGCTGAGCTGGACTACATGGCCGTGCCGGCGTTGTCCATCGAGGTGCGGCAAAAGCTCAACAAACACAGGCCGGAAACCCTGGGTCAGGCCTCGCGTGTGTCGGGCGTGACGCCCGCTGCCATTTCCTTGTTGCTCATCCACCTCAAGCGCGGCAAGTTCAAAGGTTTTGCCAATGAGGTCGAGGCAGAAGCGGCATGACGGTGCACGCGCAGGAAGCCGCGTTGCGCGCGGGTGTGACGGCGCTGGGTCTGGCGCTGAGCGATGAGCAGATTGGCCAGTTGTTGTCCTACCTGGACTGGATCGCCAAATGGAACCGCGTCTACAACCTCACGGCCGTGCGCGAGCCGGCCGAGATGTTGACTCACCACCTGCTGGACAGCCTGGCCGTCATTGCGCCGGTGAACCACCAGCGTGCCGGGCGTGCCATCCGTTTGCTGGATGTGGGCTCGGGTGCCGGCTTGCCGGGTGTGGTCATCGCCATCTGCTGCCCTGATGTGCGGGTGGATTGTGTGGACACCGTGGCCAAGAAGGCCGCCTTCATTCAACAAGTGGCGGTGGCTTTGCGCTTGCCGAACCTGCGCGGTGTGCACGCGCGGGTGGAGTCGCTCACCGAGCCGTACGATGTGGTGTCGTCACGTGCGTTCGCATCGCTGGTGGATTTCACCACTTGGTCGCGCCAGGCGCTGGGGCAGGGCGGGGTGTGGATGGCGCTCAAAGGCAAGCACCCCGGTGATGAGATCGCTGCGCTGCCTGCCGATGTGAAAGTGTTTCACGTGGAACCGTTGGTGGTGCCGGGGCTGGATGCGGAGCGGTGCATCGTATGGATGTGTGCTGACTGATTTGAAGTGCTGACCTCGCGCAGTGCCTGTGGCGCAGGCGCGTTTTCAGGTCCACTCGCGGTGTCTGCCCCGCCGAGCGAAACATCTCTGACGCACCGGTGTTTCACGTGAAACCGTAACCAGCTCAGTTCCCAACCTCACGTAAACTCAAGCGCATTCCCGCTCACGAAAGTTCCCATGTTTGGCATCGCTGACTACGGCGCGTTTGTCGCCGCCATCGTTTTGTTCCTCGCCATTCCCGGTCCGGGCAACCTGGCGCTCATCACGTCCACCGGCAAGGGCGGTTTGCGTGGCGGGCTGGCGGCCACTTTGGGTGTGATGGCGGGGGACCAGGTGCTGATGTGGGCGGCCGTCGCTGGTGTGGCTGCGCTACTGACCGCTTACCCAGCGGCTTTTGCGGCGGTGCAGTGGCTGGGCGCCGCCTACCTGGCTTGGCTGGGCTGGAAGATGTTGACCGCCAAGCCGGGTGATGCGCCTGTGCTCAACATCCGCCCCAAGCAGTACTTTCAGCAGGCCTTCACCATCACGTTGCTCAACCCCAAGGCCATCGTGTTCTATATGGCTTTCTTTCCGTTGTTTGTGGACCCCGCCCGACACCAAGGTCTGATCACCTTTGGTGCGATGGCGGCCACGGTGGCGGTACTGACCTTCTTGTACGGGTTGGTGGCTGTCCTGCTCACCTACTTTCTGGCCGCTCGCATGCGCGCCAACCCGGTCATCGCCCGCACGCTGGAAAAGCTGGCCGGCGTGTTCCTCATCGGCTTCGGCGTCAAGCTGGCCTTGAGCAAGTAAGCCCCAGATGGCCAAAATTTTCTGCATCGCCAACCAGAAGGGCGGGGTGGGCAAGACCACCACCACGGTCAACCTCGCGGCCGGTCTGGCCAAAGTGGGGCAACGGGTGTTGATGGTGGACCTGGATCCCCAGGGCAACGCCACCATGGGCTCCGGCGTCAACAAACGCGAACTGGCGCTCACCGTGTACGACGTGCTGCTCGAATCGGCCAGCGTGGCCGAAGCAGCGGTGTTTTCGGACAAGTGTGGCTACCACGTGCTGGGCGCTAACCGCGAGCTGGCCGGGGCCGAGGTGGAGTTGGTGGAGTTGGAGCGGCGGGAGAAACGCCTCAAGCAGGCCTTGGCCGCAGTCGACGCGGATTTCGATTTTGTGCTCATCGACTGCCCGCCCAGCCTGTCCATGCTCACGCTCAACGGCCTGTGCTCGGCCCATGGTGTCATCGTGCCCATGCAGTGCGAATATTTCGCGCTGGAGGGCCTGAGCGACTTGGTCAACACCATCAAGCAGGTGCACGCCAACCTCAACCCCGAGCTGGAGATCATCGGCCTGCTGCGTGTCATGTTTGACCCACGCATCACGCTGCAGCAACAGGTCAGCGACCAGCTCAAGGGCCACTTTGGGGACAAGGTGTTCAACACCCTCATTCCGCGCAACGTGCGCCTGGCCGAGGCCCCCAGCTATGGCCTGCCCGGTGTGGTGTTCGACCCATCTGCCAAGGGCAGTCAGGCCTTTGTGTCATTTGCCGAAGAGATGGTGGCGCGCCTGGGGAGCATGAAGCCATGACGCGTGTGCTGGTGCTGCCCGGCTGGCTGAACAGCGGCCCCGACCATTGGCAAAGCCGCTGGGAAGCGATGTACGGCGACCAGCGTGTGGAGCAGCACGATTGGGAGACCCCGCGCCGGGGCGACTGGATGGCGCGACTGGAAGACGTGCTGCTGCAGAGCGACTCGCCCGCCGTGCTGGTGGCTCACAGTCTGGGCTGCATCCTCACGGCCGCCTGGGCCGCGCATTCGCAGAACACGGCCCGTGTGTTGGGTGCCCTGTTGGTGGCACCGGGTGACACCGAAGACCCTGACCTAGGGCCACAACTGCCCAACTGGGCGCCCATTGCGCGCCAGCGGCTGCCGTTTCCCAGCGTGCTCGTGGGCAGCCGCAACGACCCCTATTGCCGTTTTGACAAGGCCCAGGCCTTGGCCAGCGCCTGGGGCAGCCGCTTCGTGGATTTGGGCGAACGGGGGCACATCAATGCCGAATCCGGCCTGGGCGACTGGCGCGCGGGGCGCGACCTGCTCGATGAACTGATTTTGAAAGCTTGACGACCATGGTCACCAAAAAACCCAAAGGCCTCGGCCGCGGCCTCGAAGCCTTGCTCGGCCCCAAGGTGGACGACGCCGCACCGGCCGCAGCTGCGGTCGAGGGTGCACCGTCCAACCTGACGCTGGACCAGCTCGTGCCTGGCCAGTACCAGCCGCGCACCCGCATGGACGAAGGCGCGCTGTACGAACTGGCCGAATCCATCAAGGCCCAGGGCGTGATGCAGCCCATCCTTGTGCGCCGTCTGGCCGATGGCGACAACGCGGGCAAGTACGAGATCATCGCCGGCGAACGGCGCTTCCGGGCCTCCCGCCTGGCCGGGCTGGACACGGTGCCGGTGCTGGTGCGCGAGGTGCCCGACGAGGCCGCTGCCGCCATGGCGCTGATCGAGAATATCCAGCGTGAAGACCTCAACCCGCTGGAAGAGGCCCAGGGCCTGCAACGGTTGATCAAAGAGTTCGGGCTCACTCACGAGCAGGCGGCCCAGGCCGTGGGCCGCTCGCGCAGCGCCGCCAGCAACCTGCTGCGCCTGCTCAACCTGGCCGACCCGGTGCAGACCATGCTGATGGCCGGCGACATCGACATGGGCCACGCGCGCGCGCTGCTGTCGTTGGACCGCGCGGCCCAAATCACCGCCGGCAACCAGATTTCGGCCAAAAAGATGTCGGTGCGCGAGGCCGAAAGCCTGGTCAAGAAACTGGCGGCCGAGTTCGCGCTCACGCCACAAAAGCCCAAAAAAGAGAAATCACGCGACATCCGTCGGGTGGAAGACGAGCTGGCCGACCTGCTCACCGCAGCGGTGGAGGTGCGGGTTAAAAAGCGCGTCAAGCGCCATGGGCGTTTTGAGGACCAGGGCGAGATCGCGATTTCGTTCGGTTCGCTTGACGAACTCAATGGGCTGATCGACCGATTGCGCGGCGGTCACGCCCCTACAATCTGATACATCTACTGTCCATCTTGGAGAAACAGCCATGTCCCTGCCCCGTATCGCCTTGGCCGCTGTGGCGGCCGCCAGCCTGAGTGCCTGCGTTGCCACTGCGCCCACCATCGGCAGCCCAGAAGCCAAGACCGCTGCCACCGGCTCGGCCGGTGGCGCCAACAACGAGAACGCCAACAGCCAGCTGGAGCGTTGCAGCGAGACGCTGGGCACCCTGGGTGTGGTGGAAGACCAGAACGCCGCTTGGTGGGCCCAGATGCAGAGCTACCAGCTGCGTTCCACCGTGCCGGTGCTGCGCCTGCTGATTCAGCAATCCAACTGCTTTGTGGTGGTGGAGCGTGGTGCCGCCATGAACAACATGATGCAGGAACGTGCGCTGCAGCAAAGCGGCGAAATGCGCCAGGGCAGCAACTTCGGCAAGGGCCAGATGGTGGCCGCTGACTACACCATGAACCCCTCCATCACCTTCAGCCAGAAGGGCACAGGCGGTGCGGGTGCTCTGTTGGGCGCGTTCGGTGGCACGCTGGGCGCGGTCATTGGCGGTGGGTTGAAATTCAACGACGCTTCCACCATGCTGACCCTGATCGACAACCGCTCGGGCGTTCAACTCGCGGCGGCCGAGGGCAGCTCGCGCAACACCGACTTCAACCTCTTTGGCGGCCTCTTCGGTGGTGGCGGTGCCGGTGGCGCCGGCGGTTTCACCAACACCCCCGAAGGCAAGGTGCTGACGGCGGCCTTCATTGACTCCTACAACCAGCTGGTCAAGGCGGTGAAGAACTACAAGGCCCAGGAGGTCAAGGGCGGCCTGGGCACCGGTGGGCGCCTGGGCGTGTCGGGTGGCACCACGCCAGCCAGCCAGCCAGCGGCCGCGCCGGCTGCGGCACCCGCAGCCACCCAGCCTGCGGCCACCAAGCCAGCCACCACCACGAAACCGGCCGCGACCAAGCCGGCCACCACGACCAAACAAACGACCACCACCACCAAGTAACGGCGGTGGACGCGTGAACCTGCCCCAGATGGCCGCCGCATGAGCGGTGCCGTGGTGCAGCGCTGGCCGTGGCCCCTGCCGGCCCTCTTGGCCTGGGCGGCAGCTTGGGGCAGCTTTTATGCGGCGCGTGGGGCGGGGCTGCCCCCCACGGCGACGCTGTTGCTGGCCACCACCACCGGGGTGGTGTTCAGCCTGCTGGGCAGCAGCCTGCCGCGCAAGCTCATCATGGCGCTGGGCTTCCCGCTGTCTTGGGGGCTCTTGATTGGGGCGGCTGCGGGCGCCGCGCTGGCCTGGGTCTGGCTGTTGCCGTTGGGCCTGTTCCTGGCCCTGTACCCGCCTTCGAGCTGGAAGGATGCGCCGCTGTTTCCCACGCCCCCGGGCGTGCTCCAAGGCCTGCGCGAGGTGGCGCCCCTGCCGCTGGCCGGGCGTGTGCTTGATGCGGGCTGTGGCCTGGGCGATGGCCTCATCGAGCTGGAGCGCGAGTACCCCGATGTGCATCTGGTGGGCATCGAGCGCAGCCTGCCGTTGCGATTGCTCTGTGCTTTGCGCTGCCGCTGGGCGCGGGTGGTGGGGGGCGACATGTGGGCGGCCGACTGGTCGCCCTACGACATGGTCTATCTGTTCCAGCGCCCGGAAAGCATGGCCCGCGCCATGGACAAGGCCACGCGCGAACTGCGCCCAGGCGCCTGGCTGGTGAGCCTGGAATTCGAAGCGGTGGGCTGGGTGGCCCACACCTGCCTGCAAGACGAGGACGAGCGCCCGGTGTGGATGTACCAGTTGCCGTTTCAGGCCGCCAAGTCGCCGTCGGGTGACGTGGCCGACCAGGCGGCCAACACCTCGTCGGCAGGGGCCGGGCGGCCAAACAGATAGCCCTGGTGGACCACGTTGGCGCGCTGGTTCAGAAAATCGGCCTGCTCTTGTGTCTCCACCCCTTCGGCCACCACCTTCAGGCGCAGGTGGCCGGCCACCGACAGGATGGCCTCCACCAGCGCGGCATCGCTGGGGTCGTGGGGTGCGTCTTGCACAAAACTCTTGTCGATTTTCAGTTCGTGGATGGGCAGGCGCTTGAGGTAGGCCAGCGATGAGTAGCCGGTGCCGAAGTCGTCGATGGAAAAACGCACGCCGCGCTGGGTCAGTTGGCTCATCTTGCGCACCACCGCCTCCACCTGCTCGATGACCACGCCTTCGGTGATTTCCAGCACCAGGTCGCCCGGGTGGGCACCGGCTTGCTCCAGCGCGCGCAACACGCCGGGCACAAAGTCGGCCTTGTGGAATTGGCGCGGGCTCACGTTGACCGCGATGGGCAGACGCCGGCCTTGGGTGTGCAGGCGGCCCAGGTGGCCACACACCTGGTTCAGCACCCAGTCGCCCAGCTCGGCGATCAGCTCGCTTTCTTCGGCCACGCCAATGAAGGTGGCGGGCGGCACCAGGCCTTTGTCGGGGTGTTGCCAGCGCACCAGGGCCTCGGCGCTGACCATGTGGCCTTGGCGGTTGACCTGGGGCTGCAGGTAGAGCCGCAGCTCTTGCGCGGCGAGGCCTCGACGCAGATCTTGTTCCACCGCAAAACGCTCGCTCACGACCTGACCCATGGCGGCGTCGAAAAACGCTGAGCGCTGCCCACCGCCCGCTTTGGCGCGGTGCAGGGCGGTGTCGGCGCGGCGCAGCACGTCGCCGGGGCTGTCGTTGTCGTCGTGGGGCAGCAGGGCCACGCCCACACTGGCGGTGACGTTGACCAGCTCGCCAGACTCCAGCGTGAAAGGGGCCACCAAGGCGGAGTGCACCGCCTGTGCGGTGCGCAAGGCCGCAGCCGAGGTGGCGGCGGCCATGGGCTCCTGCGCGTGCTGCAGCAGCGCGAATTCGTCGGCGCTCAGGCGCGCCAGCATGTCGCCCGCCGGCTGCAGCTCGCCCAGGCGCTGCGCCAATTGACGCAGCAGGGCGTCGCCGGCCGCGTGGCCCAGGGCCTCGTTCACCGTCTTGAAGCGGTCGAGGTTGATCAGCAGGATGGCGCTGTGCCCGCCCCGGCGGCGGTCGGCGGCCAGGCTGGCCTCCAGTTCGGACAGCAGGCGGTGGCGGTTGGGCAGGCCGGTCAGGGGATCGAACCAGGCCAGGCGGTGGGCGGTTTCTTCGGCCTCGCGCTGGGCGGTCACGTCCAGCTGCACCGAGAGGTAACGGTTGACCACGCCCGCGGGGTCGCGCACCGGCGCGATGGTCACGCTTTGTACGGTGAGGGCCCCGTCCTTGCGGCGGTTGATGACCTCGCCGTCCCAGTGGCCGCCTTCGCGCAGCGCATGCCACATGGCTTTGTAGGTGCCGCGCGGGGTTTGCCCCGATTGCAGGAAACGCGGGTTGCGGCCCAGCACCTCGTCGCGGTGGTAGCCAGTGTTGCGCTCGAAAGCGGCGTTCACGTATTCGATGTCGCCGCCGAGGTTGGTGATGATGACGCTGGCCGGGCTTTGTTCGGTGGCCTGCGAGAGTTGGATGATCTGCGCCTGCGCGGCCTTGCGGGCGGTGATGTCGCGGCTCACGCCCTGCAACTGCACCACTTGGTTTTGGGCGTTGGTGATGAAGGTCGTCACCATTTCCACGCACACGGTGTGGCCGTCTTTGTGGCGGTGCAGGAGCTCGTCGAAGCCCGTCATGGCGCTGTTGTCGCCCTGGGCCAGCGCCTTGTGGCGCTCCTCCAGCCGGGCATGGGCTTGTGTTTGTGCCTCGGGCACCAGCAGCATGGCCAGGGCGTCCCGGCCCACCAGTTCGCTCACGGTGTAGCCCAGCATGCGGGTCACCGAGGGGCTGACGTAGACCATCTTGCGGCCTGGCAGGTCGTACAGCCACACCACGTCGGCGCTGTTTTCGGCCAGCAGGCGGTAGCGCGCTTCGCTGTCGCCCAGTTCGGTCTGCATGTGCTGCAGCGCGGCGTAGTTGTGAGCCACTTCCTGCAGGTGCCTGCGTTGCGTCAGCAGGTAGACCAGCGTGGAGGCGCTGAGCAGGCCCAGCAGGCCCAGCAGCATCAGCCACAGCGAGCGCACCACGGCTTCGCCCATGAGCTCGACGCGGTCCTGCTTGGCCAGCAGCCACCATTCGGTGCCGTCGATGGCCCGCACCACGCCCAGGGCCGGTGTGCCCCGGTAGTCCAGCCCGTCGAGCACGGTGTTGGGCTGGGCGTCGCCGCGCAGCACGCGGGCGGTGAACAGTTCGGGGGTGCTCAGGGGTTGGCGGTCGTGGTCGGGCGTGACCAGCGGGTACTTGCGCGCCGACAGGAAGCGGACCTGGTCCCCCTCGCGCGCAAACAAAAAGGCCTCGGCGGATTGCTGCGGCACTGGCCAGCTGGCCAGTGCGGGGTGCACGTGTGGCGGTGGGTCGAGGTGTAGCACCACCACGCCAGGGGTATCGCTGGCGGCTGCCACCGGCACCACGAAGGCCAGTCGGAGCTGGCCTGTGGCATCGGTCCACGGGCCCGCACGCGAGGTGCGGCGTTGCTGCAGTGCGAGCTTTAAAGCGGTTTGCAGCTCGACCTCCTGGGTGTGGGTGGGGCCACCCGAGTGCCACACCACGCTGCCGTCTGGCCGCAGCAGGCTGGCGCGGCGGAAATGCCCTTCGTCCAGCTGGGCCCGCAAAAGCTGTTCCAGCCCCGCCAGCGAAGAAGGCGAGGGCGCGTGTTGCCAAATCAGCCACTGGACTTGCAGACCATTGTCCGACTCCAGAACGTAGGCATCGTGCTGGCGCTCGCCCAGCCAGGCCGCCACTTCGCGCGCCTTGCTTTCGGAAATGGCCAACAGCTGTTTGCCAGCCTGTTCGCGTTCGGTGCGCCACACGCTGTTGATGGCCAGCGCCGTTGCGCTCAGCACCAGCACCACGAGCAGGGCCATGCCCCACCAAGGCAGGGGAAAGGCTTGCGGCGGCCCGTCTGCGGGGCGCCGGTCGCGCCGCAGGAGCAGCACAAACATCAGCGCCGTGGTCACGCCCACGAACAGCCAGCCCTTGGCCGTGCTGGCCAGCAGCACCATGGCCGGGTCCTTGAACAGCCAGCCGACAGCGCGGTCGGACAGGACGATCCACAACGACGCCAAGACGCCGTAGATCAGGGCCACGGACAGCGGCTGGAAATGGCCCCGCAAGCGCGAACCCAAACGCGAACGCGCAGGCAGACTCATGCGGCGGCGCGCCGGGCAGGTGGTGCGGTAGGGCTCACCACGTGAAGATCTTGCCTGGGTTCATGATGTTGTCGGGGTCCAGCGCACGTTTGATGGTGCGCATCATCTGCACCGCGCCATCACCCGTTTCAACGCGAAGGAAGTCCATCTTGTGCAGGCCCACGCCATGCTCGCCGGTGCAAGTGCCTTCCAGCGACAGCGCGCGGTTCACCAGCTTGTGATTGAGGTCTTCGGCCAGGCGGCGCTCTTCCGCGTTGTCCGGGTCGATCAGGTAGCCGAAGTGGAAGTTGCCGTCGCCCACGTGGCCGACCAGGAAGTAGGGCAGGCCCGAGGCGTCGGCCTCGGCCACCGAGTCGAGCAGGCAGTCGGCCAAGCGGCTGATGGGCACACACGTGTCGGTGCTGATGGCGCGGCAGCCGGGTTTGCTCTGCACGGCAGCAAAGTAGGCGTTGTGGCGCGCGGTCCACAGGCGGGTGCGGTCTTCGGGCGTGGTGGCCCAGGCAAAGGCTTGGCCGCCGAATTCGTCGGCGATGGCCTGCACCGTTTCCGCCTGTTCCTGCACGCTGGCTGGCGAGCCGTGGAACTCCATCAGCAACATGGTTTCCTCGCGCAGGCCCAGCTTGCTGTGGGCGTTCACCATGCGGATGGTGCCGGCGTCGATCAGCTCGCAGCGCGCGATCGGGATGCCCATCTGGATCACCTGAATCGTGGTGCGCACGGCGGCTTCGATGCTGGGGAAAGAGCAGGTCGCGGCCGACACCGCCTCGGGCAGCGGGTAGAGCTTGAGCGTCACTTCGGTGATCACGCCCAGCGTGCCTTCGCTGCCCACCATCAGGCGGGTGAGGTCGTAGCCGGCGCTGCTTTTTTTGGCGCGGGTGCCGGTGCGGATGATGTCGCCCTGGGCGGTCACCACTTCCAGCGCCAGCACGTTTTCGCGCATGGTGCCGTAGCGCACGGCGTTGGTGCCGCTGGCGCGGGTGGCGGTCATGCCGCCGATGGAGGCGTCGGCACCGGGGTCGATGGGGAAGAAAAGGCCTTCGCTCTTGACCGCCTCGTTCACCGCCTTGCGGGTCACGCCCGGCTGCACCGTCACCGTCAAGTCCTCGGCATTGACCGAGAGTACCCGGTTCATGCGGCTCACATCGATGCTGATGCCACCTTGCACGGCCAACAAATGGCCTTCGAGGGAGGAGCCCACCCCAAAAGGGATGACCGGCACGCGGTGTTGTGCGGCCAGCTTCACCGCGTCGGCCACGTCCTGGGTGGATTCGGCAAACACCACCGCCGAGGGCGGCGGCACGGTGGTGAAGGCCGACTCGTCGCGGCCGTGTTGCTCGCGCACGGCCAGGGCGGTGGAGCAGCGGTCAGCAAAACGGGCTTTGAGGCCGTCGATCAGCGCTTGTGGCACCTCGCGTTGGTGGATCTCGGGCAGCAGGTGGGTGGGAATGGGGGTGTTCATAGGGTGTCTCCAGTCCGGCGGGCCAAGGCCAGAACGGCCGTCGACTTTGCATTATCGACACATTGTGGGTTCCGGGCCGCGTAAAAAGAGTGAGGTGTCGATGGATGCAAGTCATCACATGACTTGATATAGATGCTCCGGTTCACGGTCAAAACAAGTGCTCCACGCGTGGCTGAAAAGTGTGATTTCGCTCATGTTCAAGCCATTAAATTCCAAATTATTGTTAAATCAAAGGGAAAACACCTAAATTAAATCCTTTTGATGACGCAATGGCGCACAAGTGTTTACGTATGATGTCTAACAACAGAGCGTTGGATCAAACCCTGAACACGCGGTGACGTTGGGGTTTGAACAAGGGAGGCGCTGCAGGCTGGTGGCCTGTGGTGGTGGTGTGTGAAGCGCAATGCACGCAACAGTGCATCAGGGAGACGGAAATGAACATTCGCAACTGGGCCACGGTGTCCGGCGTGGTGGCGGCCATGTGCCTGCAGGTGGGGGGGGCGCAGGCGCAATCGAGTGTGGCCGTGTACGGCCGCATCGATCTGGGCGTGCGCCATGGCCCACAGGACCTGACGAAAAGCGAGGACAGCGTCAGCTACATGGACGACAGCTCGCGTGCCCGCCTGGGTTTCATGGGCACGGACGACCTGGGGGGTGGCAACAGCGCCTTCTTCCAGCTGGAACACCGCTTCAACGGCACGACGGGTGCCCAGGACGGCCCGGTGTACTGGAAAGACAAAGCCTGGGTGGGGCTGGCCAACAAATCTGTGGGTCAGGTGCGGTTGGGTCGCATGAGTTCGCCGCAGGACTGGGTGGGTGTGGCGGGGCGCTACGAGGCGTTCTTCGGCGACTCCTATGCGTCCAACGGCACCCGGGGCGCCAAGTCGGCCGCCAAATGGGATTCCACCGTCTACTACGAAACGCCCAACTGGGGCGGCCTCAACATGGGCCTGGCCTTGCAGGCGGGGCCGGGTGAGCGCAAGGACGCGCGTGGCCTGCACGTGGGCTATGCCAGCGGGCCGTTGTCGTTCATGGCCACGCATCAGATCGAACAAGACCCGACCGCAGGTGCCAGCGCCAGTGATGGCATGAAAACCACCACGCTCGGTGCTTTCTACGACTTTGGCGTCATCAAGCCGATGTTCACCTACGCGCGCTCCACCGATCTGGCCGCCAACGACCGGGGTCGCGAAGTGGTGTGGACCTTGGGCGCTCGGATACCGGCTGGGCCGGGCGAGGTGCGCGTGTCCTACCGCAGCCTGAAGGACGACCTGCTCAACGGTGCCACGCGTGCTGCCGACCGCGAAGGCGCGCGCCTGGGTGTGGGCTACCACTACCCATTGAGCAAACGAACGTCGGTCAACCTGTCGCTGGTGCGCGAACGGATCAAAGCCTTCGAGGCCGACGGGTCGCTGAAGTACAAGCGTGCAGGCACCGGCTACGAAGTGGCCTTGCGGCACAGCTTCTGAGCCCGGCGATGGCCCACCCGCTCATTTCACGGCGGCGGAGCCCGCCCTCAGGCCGGCGTTGTCGTGGCACGGTGCAGGCGCTGGCGGCTGCTGCTCAGGTGCACCAGCATGGCCGCGCGTGCGCCCATGACATCGCCGCGTTCGATGCTCTCCAGCAGCCCTTCGTGCTCGTGTGCGGTCATGGCTTTGCCCGGCAACAGCGTGGCCGCGCTGGCGCCGAACTGGGTCGGCGTGACGGCGTCATCGGGGGTCGGTCGGGGCACATCGCTGCCCGACATGGTGGCGTGCCCCAGGTTGTTGAGCACCTGTTCAAAGTAGGGGTTGTGGGTGGCCTGGGCGATCAGGCGATGGAACTCGAAGTCGGCTGCCAGGGTGCTGCGCCCTTCGCGCAAGGCGGCGTCGAAATCTTGCAAGGCCCGCCGCATGCCGGCGAGCTGGGCGTCGGTGCGCCGCATGGCCGCCAAGGCAGCGGCCTCGGTTTCCACACCAATGCGCAGTTCCAGCATGGCCATCACCTGGCGCGCACCCCGGAGTCCCTCGGCATGCAGCAGCAGGCTGTGGTCGGTGGTGGGGGCCAGCACAAAGGTGCCCACGCCGTGGCGGACTTCCACCAGGCCCATGGCCTGCAGGCGCTGCACCGACTCGCGCACCACGGTTCGGCTCACCCCAAACCGCTGCGCCAGCTCGGGCTCGATGGGCAGCCGGTCGCCGGGGCGCAGCGCTTCGTTGCGGATGTCGGCACTGAGCTCGGCCACCAACAAGTGGGACAGGGCGCGGTGGGGCTTGGAGCGAGGGGCGGGCATGGCGGCGTGGGTGCAGTGCGCAGGGCTGTGACCTCCCGTGGGTTGGGCGGCCTCCCTGCCGTGGGGCTATTACATCACCGAACCCCGGCCCAACGCGCCGGAGACAGGGTCAACCATGTATGAAAACAAACGCATCGGCTTTCTGTTCGTGCTGCCCTTTGTGCTGGGTGTGCTGTTCTTCAAGCTGTTTCCCTTCGTGATGAGTTTTGCGCTGAGCTTCACGCAATACGACGTCATCAACCCACCCGAATACATCGGCCTGGAGAACTACCGGGAGATGTTCAGCACCGACCCGCTGTTCCACAAGTCGCTGGGGGTGACGCTGCTGTTTGTGGCCATTTCGGTGCCGCTGCGGGTGGGCTTCGCGTTGTTCATCGCCCATGTGCTGAACTTCAAACTGCGTGGCATCAACTTCTTCCGCTCGGCCTTCTACCTGCCCTCCATTCTGGGCGGCTCCATCGCAGCGGCGGTGATGTGGCGCTTCATCTTCTCGCAGAACGGGTTGGTGAACATCGTGCTGGCCAAGTTCGGTTTGGAGCCCATCGCTTGGCTGGCAGACGAGCACTACTCGATCTGGACCGTGATCCTCCTCTTCACCTGGCAGTTCGGCTCGGCCATGGTGATTTTCCTGGCCGCGCTGCAAAACGTGCCGACCTCTCTGTATGAAGCGGCCGAGATCGACGGCGCCAGCAAGACGCAGCAGTTCTTCCGCATCACCGTGCCGTTGATCACCCCAGTGATCTTCTTCAACCTGATCATGCAGATGGTGCACGCCTTCCAGGAGTTCAACGGCCCCTACATGATCACCGAGGGCGGCCCGCTGCACTCCACCTACGTGCTCTCGCTCTACATCTACGACCAGAGCTTCAAGTTTTTCAACCTGGGCTACGGCAGCGCGCTGTCGTGGGTGTTGTTCGCGTTGGTGGGCAGTCTCAGCGCGATCTCCTTTTTCACCTCCAAGTACTGGGTCTTTTATTCCGGCGAGAAGGACAGCAAGCGATGAACGCGCTCACCTCACACAACGCCACCGACACGTCCGTGGCAGACCACGAAGCCGCCGTGTCGCAACGGCGCGAACGCCTCAACGCCCTGATGCGCTACCTGGTGCTTGGCTTGGTCGGTCTGGTCATGCTCTACCCCATGATCTGGCTGGTGGGTGCGTCCTTCAAGACCAACACCGAGATCTTCACCGAGATGGGTTTCTGGCCCTCGCGTTTTGATTTCACCGCCTACGCCAAGGGCTGGAAGACCAGCACCGAATACACCTTCGCCACCTACTTCCTCAACTCCTTCATCATCACGGTGCCGCGCATCATCGTCACCGTGATCTCGTGCGTGCTGGTGGCTTACGCGTTTGCACGCTTCGAGTTTTGGGGCAAGAAGACGCTGTTCGGGATCATGGTTGGCACCATGATGCTGCCGCTCATCATCCTGCGCCTGCCGCAGTACCTGATGTTCAAGGAGTTCGGCTGGCTCGACAGCTACTTGCCGCTGATCGTGCCTTCGGCTTTCGCCACCGACACCTTCTTCGTCTTCATGCTGGTGCAGTTCCTGCGCGGCATCCCGCGCGACATGGAGGAGGCCGCACAGATCGACGGCTGCAACCCGCTGCAACTGCTGTGGCACATCATCGTGCCGCTGCTCAAGCCGGCCATCATCAGCGTCATCGTGTTCCAGTTCATCTGGACCATGAACGACTTCATGGGCCCGCTGATCTACCTCTCCACCGTGGAGAAGTACCCGGTCTCGCTGGCGCTGAAGATGAGCATCGGCGCCACGGAAGAAGTGGAGTGGGCCAGCGTGCTGGCCATCTCGGTGGTGGCCCTGTTGCCCTCCATCCTCGTGTTCTTCGCCGCCCAGCGCCACTTCATCGAAGGCGCATCGAGCAGCGGCATCAAGGGCTGAAATGAAGCGCCCCCCGCGCCGCCTTCGGCGTCACCCCCCAGGGGGCGATGCCAGCCGTCCGGCAAAGCCGGCCCGGCGGCATCCCCGGTCGGGCCGCCACCTGCGCTGCGGGCACCGCTTGCGCGGAATAGAAAACTGATACGGCTTCGTCTTCAAACGAACAACAGGGAGACTCTCCATGGCACAAGTCCATCTCAAGAAAATCCAGAAAACCTACGCCAACGGTTTCACCGCCGTGCACGGTGTCGATCTCGACATCCACGACGGTGAGTTCATGGTCTTTGTCGGCCCCTCGGGTTGCGCCAAGAGCACGCTGCTGCGCATGGTCGCGGGGCTGGAGACCATCAGCGGCGGTGAGTTGCGCATCGGCGGCAAGGTGGTCAACAACCTCGCGCCCAAACAACGTGGCATCGCGATGGTGTTCCAGAACTACGCGCTCTACCCGCACATGAAGGTGTATGAGAACCTGGCCTTCGGCCTCAAGTTGGCAGGCACGCCCAAAGCGGAGGTCGACAGCCGCGTGCGCGACGCCGCCAAGCTGCTGGAGATGGACCACCTGTTGGACCGCTACCCCAAGCAACTGTCCGGTGGGCAGGCGCAGCGCGTGGCAGTGGGCCGCGCCATCGTCAAGAAGCCCGAGGTGTTTTTGTTCGACGAGCCGCTGTCCAACCTTGATGCCAAGCTGCGCGCCTCCATGCGCGTGCGCCTGACCGAGCTGCACCGCACGCTGCGCGAAGCCGGCCGGCCGTCCACCGTGATCTACGTGACCCACGACCAGACCGAGGCCATGACCATGGGCGAGCGCATTTGTGTGCTCAAGGAAGGCACCATCCAGCAGGTGGACCGGCCCACCACGCTGTACGAACGCCCGGCGAATGCCTTTGTGGCCAGCTTCATCGGCTCGCCCGAAATGAACATCCGCCCGGCCAAGGTGAGTGCCGCAGGTGCCGGCCTGGGCATCGAGTTGGGTGGCGCCACCTTGCCCCTGCCAGCCGAACGCGAGGCCAAGCTGCGCTCGCTGGTGGGCCAACCCATCCGCTTCGGCATCCGCCCCGAGCACATCACCGCCGGTGCGGTGCAGGACGGCGTGCATTTGGTCGAAGGCCGCCTGCGTTTCATGGAGCACATGGGCAGCGAGGTCTTTGTGCACTTCGACCTGGGTGATGTGCCCTTGACCTGCCGCGTGCCGCCCGAGCAGCTGCAAGGCCTGGAACACAAGCAGCGTGGCCACACGCACACCTTTGGCCTGCACATGCACCAGTGCCACGCCTTCGCCCACGAAGGCGATGGGCACAACCTGTTCCTCTGATCGGCTTTCCAACACAACAACACAGGGAGATCCACATGCAACGCCGCACCGTCCTCACCGCCGCCGCACTCGCCGCGCTGGCCAGCACCGCCCCCGTCCACGCGCAGGACGCCACCTTGCGTTTTTCGTGGTGGGGCGGTGGCGAACGCCACGAAACCACGCTCAAGGCCATCGCCGCCTTCGAAGCCAAGAACCCGGGCGTCAAGATCAAGGGCGAGTACATGGGGTTCAACGGCTACCAGGAACGCCTGTCCACCCAGATCGCCGGCGGCTCCGAGGCCGACGTCGTGCAGCTCAACTGGGCCTGGCTGTCCAGCTACTCCAAAACGGGCACCGGTTTTCTTGACCTGGGCGCCCACAAGAACCTGTTGGCGCTGGACCAGTTTGCGCCGGCCGATCTCAAGATGGGCACCCTGGGCGGCAAGCTCAATGCGCTGCCAGCGGCCTACACCGCGCGCGTGTTCGTGTGGAACCAGGCCGCCATCGAGCGCGCGGGGCTGAAGTTGCCCACCTCCTGGGACGAGCTGTTTGCCGCCGGCAAAGCCTTCCAGGCCAAAAACGGCGACAAGGCCTACCTGCTGGATGGCGAGCCCTACGACGTGATCCTGCTGTCGCATGCCTACGTCCAGCAGAAACACGGCAAACCCTACGTGGACCCCAATGAGCCCAAGGTAGCCATGAGCCAGGAGGCGGTGCTGGAGTGGGTGCAGGTGTACAAGAAGCTGGTGGACAGCAAGGTCGCCACGCCCTTGCCCTACCGCGCCAGCCTGGGCGGCGCCGAAAAGCCCACCGAGCAACAGCAGGACTGGACCAACGGCAACTGGGCCGGCAACTACACCTGGGACTCGGTGGTGCGCCTGCGCGAGAGCACGCTGGACAAAAACCAGAAGCTGGCCATCGGCCCCTTCCTCACCTTGCCCGGCGCCAAACACAGCGGCATGTTCGGGCGGCCCTCGCTGATGTTCGCGGTGAGCAAACGCACCAAACACCCTGAGGTCGCGGTGAAGTTCCTGAACTTCCTGCTGACCGACCCGCAGGCCGCACAAATCCTCGGCCTGTCGCGTGGCGTGCCCTCGGCCAGCGGCGCGCTGCACGCCTTGCTCAAGGACAACCGCATTGGCCCGCTGGAGCAGGCGGCCTACCAGCAGATCAAGCTGCAGAAGGAGGCCGGTGGCATCGATCTGCCTTCACCG
>DASUIK010000127.1:0-3592 GCA_036279795.1 Burkholderiaceae bacterium
GATGCGGGCGTTGCCTTCCTTGGACAACTCGATGCGGCGCACGCGGCCAATGGGAAATCCCGAAAAAGTGAGGTCCATGCCCACCGTCACGCCTTCGGAGTCGTCGGCCACCAGCACCACGGTCTGATGGGCTTCGAAGGCGCCACGCGCGTACAGGAGGTACACGCCGGAGCCCACCACCAACAGCACAAACAGCAGCATCAGCAGCGCGGCCTTGAACTCGATGCGGCTCAGGCCGCCAGGGGAATCGCTAGGTTCAGCCATGGGTTCAATAGTAGTTGCCCAACAGGGACAAGGCCTCGAACAGCAGCAGCAGCGTGAACATGCGCACCAGCCCCTGGATCTCGGCGCTGATGCTGTTGGCCGGGTTGTCCTGGGTGGCGGCGGCCATGGGCACCACCGCCACGGCCAAACTGAAAAGCAGCGTCTTGACCACAAACACCAGCGTGACGGCCGGGCCAAACACCTGGCCTACCGTGCGTGTGTAGGGCGCCCAGCCATAGGGGGTGAAGCCGTAGACCACCAAATAACTCACCACAAGCGTGAGCACCGCACTGAGGGCCGTGCACAACCACACGGCAAACACACCGGCCACGACACGCGGCAACACCTCTTGGCGCATGGGGTCCACGCCCTGTTCGCGCCATGCGGCGAAGCGACCATTGGCCCG
Source organism: Burkholderiaceae bacterium (assembly GCA_036279795.1). Taxonomy (GTDB): domain Bacteria; phylum Pseudomonadota; class Gammaproteobacteria; order Burkholderiales; family Burkholderiaceae_C; genus Hydrogenophaga. The sequence continues at coordinate 671 of DASUIK010000127.1, forward strand.
CAAGGCCGCCACCTCCGAGCCGTAGGGTATGGCGCAGCGCATGGCCACAAACAGCGAGGCCGCCAGTGGCAACAGCTCCAGCACCAGCACCCGCACCACCATTTCCAGGGCGTAGCGCGAGAGACCATAACTGGCGGCTGACACCACCACGATGCGCACCAGCACCAGGCTGAAGAAACCGAACATCAGCACGTACCAGAGCAGTGACGGGCCGGCCGATTGGTACAGGTGGCGCGCCATCACCGGGCGCAACGCACGCGGGTAGCTGCCCGGCGACAGCGCCCAGGCCATGATCTGCGCAGCCAGGCGGGCGATGTAGATCCACTGCGCGCCCCAGCGCAGCAAGGCGCGGCCCAGGTCGCGCAGTGGCTGAGAGGGCGGTGGGAAGGTACTCATGGCCGCATCGTATCGGAGCCCTGTGCCAGCGCCCAGGCCACGTGCTCACGCACCACGTCGCTGGCGTGGTCCTGGCGCGTGTGCAAGGCGGCGCGCAAGGGTGCGGCAGGTTCGCCCGCCGCCAAGGCATTCCCCAGCGCCACAGCGATGTTGCGCAGCCAGCGCTCATGGCCGATGCGGCGGATGGCGCTGCCTTCGGTGCGTTGCAGAAACTCGGCTTCTTCCCAGGCAAACAGCGCCGTCAGGGTGCTGCCGCTCATGCCCGCGCGGGGCTCAAAATCGGGCAAGGTGGACCGTTGGGCAAACTTGTTCCACGGGCACACCAGCTGGCAATCGTCGCAGCCGTAGATGCGGTTGCCGAGCAAACGGCGGAACTCGACCGGGATGGGACCGGCGTGTTCGATGGTGAGGTAAGAAATGCAACGGCGTGCATCGAGCCGGTAAGGCGCCACGATGGCGCCAGTGGGGCAGGCGGTGATGCAGGCCGAACACTGCCCGCAATGGGCACTGGTGGGCGCGGTGGCGGGCAAGGCCATGTCCACGAACACCTCGCCGAGAAAAAACATGGAGCCGGCCTCGCGCTGCAACACCAGCGTGTGTTTGCCACGCCACCCCAGGCCGCTGCGTGTGGCCAGCTCGGCTTCCAGCACGGGGGCGGAATCGGTGAAGGCCCGGTGGGCCATCGGTGCCACGGCCAGCGCGATGCGCTCGCCCAGCTTTTGCAGGCGCTGGCGGAACACCTTGTGGTAATCGCGGCCCCGCGCGTAAAGCGAAATCACGGCCTCACCGGGACGCTGCTGGCGCGCCAGCTCGGTCGCGGCCCAGCCCTCGGGTGTGCTGGTGGGCAGGTAGTCCAGGCGGGCGGTGACCACGCTGACCGTGCCGGGCAACAGTTCCGCAGGCCGCGCGCGCTTGAGCCCGTGCTGGGCCATGTAACCCATTTCGCCATGAAAACCGGCGTCCAGCCAAGCCAGCAAACCCGGCTCTGCGCTCGAAAGATCGACACCGGTCACGCCAATTTGGGAAAATCCCAATTCCCGGCCCCAGGCCTGAATTTGCGAGACGAGTTGAGCAGCATCGGACACCCCCGCATTGTAGGCAGCGCCCCCGCACCCCACGGTGTGTGGCGCACACCGCTGCAAGACGAAACCCACACCCAGGCGCTGGCCGAAACGCTGGCGCGTTCGCCGTTGCTCGGGCACGCCACCATCGCCTTGCATGGCGACCTGGGTGCGGGCAAAACCACCCTGGTGAGGCACCTGTTGCGCGCGCTGGGCGTGGGCGGGCGCATCAAGAGCCCCACCTACACCGTGGTGGAGCCCCACGAGGCGCCCTGGCCCACTCAGTGGCCTGCCGCCCCAGGCGCCACCCTGAACATCTGGCACTTCGACTTCTACCGCTTCAACGACCCGCGCGAATGGGAGGATGCCGGGTTCCGCGAACTTTTCGCGCAGCCCGGTCTCAAGCTGGTGGAATGGCCCGAAAAGGCCGAGGGCGTGATGCCCACCCCCGACGTCGATCTGACCCTGGAACCCATGGACGACCACGAACTGAGCCGCCGCCTGACCTTCATGGCCCGCACCCCACGGGGCGAGCAGTTGCTGCAGGCGGTGCGCACATGAGGCGGCGCGACCTGATCGGTAAAGGGTCGCTGGTGCTGCTGATCGGCGCTCACCAATTGGCCCATGGGGCTTCGGTGGTGGCGGTGCGCATTTGGCCCGCGCCCGACTACACCCGCGTCACCATCGAATCGGACGGCGCGCTCAAGGCCCGCCAGTTTTTTGTGTCCGACCCACCGCGCCTGGCGGTCGACATCGAAGGCATCGACCTGCTGCCCGGCTTGCGTGAGCTGCTGGGCAAGGTGCGCTCCGACGACCCCAACATCGCCGGCCTGCGAGTCGCACAGAACGCGGCCAACGTGGTGCGCCTGGTCATCGACCTCAAGAAACCCATCACGCCCCAGGTGTTCAGCCTGGAGCCGGTGGCGGCCTACCAGCACCGGCTGGTCTTCGACCTGTACCCGGTGACCCCGCCCGACCCGCTGGAAGACTTCATCGCCCAGCGCTTGAAGGAGCTGGGGTCTGGCATGACAGCGCCCACCAACGCTGCGCCACACAGCGTCCCGCCAGCACCAGCGCACGACCCTCTGGGCGACCTGATCGCACAGCGCGCCGAGCGGCCAGCGCGGCCCACGCTGGAGGTGTTTGCCCCCCCCCAGGCCACCGACGCCAAACCCGCCCCGGCCGCACCACCAGCGCCAGCCATGACACGACGCGACACGTTCAAAGGCGCACAAACCGACCGCCTGATCATCGTGGCGCTCGACCCCGGGCATGGCGGCGAAGACCCTGGTGCCATCGGCCCCGGTGGCACACAAGAAAAAAACGTGGTGCTGCAGGTGGCGCACCGGCTGCGCGAGCGCATCAACGCGACCCAGGTGAACGGCAATCAGATGCGCGCCTTCATGACCCGCGATGCCGACTTCTTCGTGCCCCTGCACGTGCGCGTGGACAAAGCGCGCCGGGT
>DASUIK010000128.1:0-2495 GCA_036279795.1 Burkholderiaceae bacterium
CGGTGTGCACTGCCGCGACATCGCGCCGCGCCTGCGCGAGATGCCCGAGGTGCTGGAGTTGCACAGCGTGGCCGGCGAACACGACTTCCTGGCCAAAATTCGCACCACCCACGCCCGCGCGCTCGAAGACGTGCTCTACCAGATCAAGGCCATCCCGGGCGTGGCGCGCACCACCAGCACGGTGGTGCTCAACACCGAGTTCGAGGACCGGCCCATCGCCTACGGTATGCACGACGCTGCATAACTCGCAAGCCCCAAGCTTGGGGCCTTCCATCCCTGGGTAGCATCGCGGACCTTGTCCTTATTTCCCGGAGACCTGCCCCATGCCCAGCTTTGCCCGCCGTGCCCCGCTCACCCGCCTGTTCGCCGCCGCTGGCTTCGGCCTGCTGGCGCTGGCCGCACAAGCGCAGTCCATCGTGGTCGCGTCCACCACCTCCACCGAACAATCCGGCCTGTTCGGCCACCTGCTGCCCGAGTTCAAAAAGGCCAGCGGCATCGATGTGAAGGTCGTCGCCCTGGGCACCGGCCAGGCCATCGACATGGCGCGCCGGGGCGACGCCGACGTGCTGTTCGTGCACGACAAGGCGGCCGAAGAGAAGTTCGTGGCCGACGGTTTTGCCGAGCGCCGCTATGAGGTGATGTACAACGACTTCATCCTCGTGGGCCCCAAGGCCGACCCAGCCGCCACCAAGGGCAACGACATCGTGACCGCACTCAAGAAGCTGGCGACGGCCAACGCGCCTTTCATCTCGCGCGGCGACAAGAGCGGCACCCACGCGGCCGAGCTGCGCTTCTGGAAGATGACGGACACCGATGCCAACAAGGGCAGCGGCTACAAGGAGTGTGGTTGTGGCATGGGCCCGGCGCTCAACATCGGCGCCTCTTCGGGTGCCTATGTGCTGGCCGACCGCGGCACCTGGCTCAACTTCAAGAACCGCGCCGATCTGGCAGTGCTGGTCGAAGGCGACAAGCGCCTCTTCAACCAGTACGGCGTGATGCTGGTCAGTGCGGCCAAACATCCACACGTGAAAACCGCCGACGGCAAGAAGTTCGTGGACTGGGTGGTCTCGCCCGCCGGCCAGGCCGCCATCGCCAGCTACAAGATCGGTGGCGAGCAGTTGTTCTTTCCGAACTCGGTGAAGTAAGTACCATCTCGTGCGATGGTGGTGGACGGGATCGGGGCGGCAGGGCACTCTGCGCCGCTCGTGTCCCCCGCCGACCTGCGGTCGGCTCCTCCTTGACCTCGCTCTGCAGAACGCCCTGCCACCCCGATCAAAAGTAACGGTTGCGCGCCAACGGTGGTGCGCCTGTGTGTCGGCTGCCCTCGGGTGTGGGGTGACTGGCGCAGCGAGGTAAAGGTGGAAGCGGCGCAGCTGCTGAGGGACACGAGCGGAGCCAGTCACCCCACACCCGAGGGCGCAGAACCCCAAGAAAATCAATACCCCGCCAACCCGCGCAAGGCCACCCCACGCCCGTAAAATTTCAGCAGCCTTTTCTTTCAACGGTGTCTCCTGCCCTCAGGAGGCGTCACGCACGCCAGGACCACCGCCCATGCCCCACGACGTCAGCCTGATTGCCACACTCGCCGCAGGCTTCGGCATGGCACTGATCCTCGGCTTCGTGGCCGAGCGGCTCAAACTGCCAGCGCTCGTGGGCTACCTCGTGGCCGGCATCCTCATCGGCCCCTCCACCCCCGGCTTCGTGGCCGACGTTGCCATCGCCTCACAGCTGGCGGAAATTGGCGTCATGTTGCTGATGTTCGGGGTGGGCCTGCATTTCTCCATCGGCGACCTGCTGGCCGTCAAGCGCATCGCTGTGCCCGGCGCGGTGGTGCAAATGGGCCTGGCCACCGTGCTGGGCATGTTCATGGCCTGGACCTGGGGCTGGACTTGGGGCAGCGGGCTCATCTTCGGCCTGTCCCTCTCGTGCGCCAGCACCGTGGTGCTGCTCAAGGCACTGGAATCTCGCGGCGTGCTCGACTCCATGAACGGCCGCATCGCGGTGGGCTGGCTGGTGGTGGAAGACCTGGCCACCGTGCTGGTGTTGGTGCTCATGCCCCCCTTGGCAGGGCTGCTGGGTGGCCAGGCCGCGCCGGCGGCCGACGCAGCACCGCTGTGGCAAACGCTGGGCCTCACCCTGCTGCAGGTGGCTGCCTTTGTGGCCCTGATGCTGGTGGTTGGGCGCCGCGTGTTGCCCTGGTTGCTGTGGCAAGTGGCGCGCACCGGTTCGCGCGAACTGTTCACCCTGGCGGTCATCGCCGGCGCCATCGGCATCGCCTTCGGCGCGGCCGCGCTGTTCAGCGTGTCCTTCGCGCTGGGGGCCTTTTTTGCCGGCATGGTGATGCGCGAATCCGAATTCAGCCACCGCGCCGCGCAGGAATCGCTGCCGCTGCGCGACGCCTTTTCGGTGCTGTTTTTTGTGTCGGTGGGCATGTTGTTCGACCCAAGCGTGCTGGTCGCGGAACCGCTGCACGTGCTGGGCGTGGTCACCATCAT